>JBBQMJ010000203.1:0-6378 GCA_038328815.1 Fimbriimonadales bacterium
AGTCCATTGCTGTCGAGGACGTCGCCGCGCGGATTGAAACCAACAGCGTGGGTATTAAGAGCCTTACCGATCCTGATGGCTTTAGCGTGCTGGAGCAGAACTACCAATACGACCTGATTAGCCCGCTTGCGATTCTGAACAAGTCTGTTGGGCAGAAAGTGCGGTTTATCCGCACGATAGGGAATCAGCGCGATATATTGGAAGGCACGCTTATCAGTTCGCCGACTTCCATCGTGGGGAACCCTGATGGAAGTTCGCAGCAGACCTACAATGGCATGGTGATCCGCACTGATGACGGCCGAATCGTCCTGAGCCCTTCCGGCGAAATCGAAGTCCAAAGTGTGCCAGCCGGTCTCATTTCTAAGCCGACGCTACTTTGGGAAATCGACGCCGCCAAGGCAGGGCAGAACACGATTGAGCTCAGCTATCTCACGCAAGGCATGAACTGGAACGCCGATTACGTGCTGATGTACGATGGGGTGGGGGCAGCCGATCTGAAGGGATGGGTGACATTGACCAACCAAAGCGGCATCGGATTCAAAGACGCGAAGCTCAAGTTGCTGGCCGGTGACGTGGCTAGGGTGCAGCAGGGAGGCGGATTTGTCGGCGGCAGGGGCGCCCTGTCAACGGCAAAGTCCGCGGCGCCGGCCTTTGCCGAAGAGTCTCTGTTCGAGTATCACTTATACACTTTGCAGCGTCCCGCGACTGTGGCCAACAACGAGATCAAACAGCTCTCCCTACTTGAGGGCAAGGGCATCAAGGTCACCAAGAAGCTCATCATCGATTCCATGCAGGGCTACGGCCAGTACTATCCAAACCAGGGCGAGGTCGGCACCGGCAATCTTAAGCCGCAGGTGCGGCTAGAGTTCGTCAACTCGAGGGAGAACAACCTTGGGATTCCCCTCCCGAAAGGCAACATCAAGATCTACCAGCGCGATAACAGCGGCTCAGTTCAGATGCTTGGCGAGGCGGCGATTGATCACACTCCGCGAGATGAGAAGCTGTCTTTGGTCGTCGGGCAGTCGTTCGACATACGCGCTGACCGAAAGCGCACCAGCTTCCGCATGATCGACGATCGCACATCGGAAGAGTCCTACGAGATCAACGTCCGCAACCGCAAAGACGTCTCCGACACCGTCCACGTCCTTGAGCGCCACTGGTGGGACTGGAACGTGACGGCGAAGAACATGGACTTCGTGAAAGCAGATGCCAACACGATGGAGTTTGTAGTCGACCTAAAAGCGGGCGAAGAAAAGAAGATCACCTACACCATCGTCACCCACTGGTAAGCGTGCCCGGGACCCTGAAAGGGTCAAACAGAATAGCCCGGGGTCAAAGACCCCGGGAACAACATGCGCATGCAAGCACCCTGGAAGGGTGCCAGAACTTCCGAATCGGCCCCCTGAGGCGAAACCAAAAGTGCAGAATGCCGTAAAGTACCTACAGGAATGGTTGATTCGAAGAGCAGCAAAGGGCGCATTGATTGGAAATTGGTCGTTCGCTTTATTCCGCTGGTCATAGTTTGCGTGCTCGGCTGCGTTGCTTTTTTCGGAGCCGGCCCCATCGACATCGGCCCGGAAGCGCGGGGCGCCGAGAAAGCTGCTGCCGCGTACCAAGCAGAGGGCCTCCCGTGGGTAGCTAATGACCTTGCACCAAGACCGCCGGTAAGGCCGGATGAAAACGCTGCCGAGTTCATTCTCGCGGCAGCAAAGAGCCCTGAAAGCAAACCTTTCGACAAAGACTATCCCACGATGTTGAAGCTCGCTGACGGTGACCAGTGGGCCAAAGTTGATGACAGTCTTAAGAAGTATCAAAGCCTCCTTGATTTCGGCGTAAGCGCGGCAACGCGCCTCAGAGTGGACTTTGGCCGCGATTATGACTACGGGGCTTATCTGCAGTTCCCCGAGTTCGCTTCAACCAAGAGGCTGGTCCGGGCACTGACAATGCGAGCTCAAATCGAGGCGCAGCGGGGTAATGCGAATGCTTGCGTCGCCGACTTGACAAGCGCTTTTCGCGTAGCCGATCTGCTCAGAGATGATTCCACCACGATCGGGTTGTTGGTCCACATAGCAGATCAGGCAATATCTCTAGACGGCGTCCGTCGAAGCGCTTCGTTCCTTAAGGATGATCCCGCCGTTCTGGCGCGCCTAAACAGCCTCGTCGTCCAATTCAACCACAGTCCAGACTTTAAAAACGCCCTGAGAGGGGAGATGTACATGGGTCTCGCGTCACTGCGGAACATGGACGAGCACGGCCATAATCAGGCACAGTCGGACACACGGAGCAGCGAGGGTACCGACAGTGACGAGCGCCCCATCAATCCTGCCAAGCTCATACGAACTGGCCTTCCAACATCTTTCTTCATCCGTGCGTTTGCCGCCAGAGACTTGGAGGTTTGGACAGAGGCATCTCGGAAGATGAACTTACATCGTCACGATCCGGACGCAATGGCGAAAGACACTCAGGTGATTGCCGACCGAATGGCAAAGCATCCAAAGGTAAGCGAGATACTCCTAAGTGCGCTTTTCCCTGTGTATCTTGAGATGGGAAGCGCCATCAAGAGGGTGGCGGCCGCCGGTAACGTAACCCAAGCCCTAATCGCATCTCTGGAATACCGCGGAAGGACTGGCGCCCTTCCCAGCAGGCTCAAAGATCTCCCAGGCGATTGGATCGACCCTTTTACAGGTACCTCCCTGCGCGTGAAAAACGTCGCCGGCTCATTCAGAATCTACAGCGTTGGCCGGAATCGGAAGGACGATGGAGGCTTGGATAAGGATGAGACAGTGGGCAAGAAAAGTGACGATGTCGTAGCGGCCTTTCCGCCATTGAGACGCAAGATACCTGCTCCAAAACGCCAGGTCCCACGCCCAGAAAATGCCGTAAGGTAAATGAGAATATGGCAAGCGGGGAAATGTCGAAGAAGCTTCGTCGCGGGCTGATAATTACTGCAGTTGTATTCCTTGCGGCGGTCACCGTCACAGTAAGCGTTTGGGTATTTAGGGCGGGCCCGAACGATGTTTTCATTGAGTCGCAAAACGCGCAAAAGGCACTAAACGCGTATAGGCGAGCCGGCCTTCCTTGGGAGGCCACGGACCTCCTACCCGCGCCCCATGTAAAGCCAGAGGACAACGCCGCTGTCGATATCACCGCCGCGTTGAACGGCCCAGACTTCGAGCCCTTTGACCGTGACCTACCGATACTGATAAGGCGTGGCGAAGAGCGGGATTGGAAGAAAGTCGACGAAGGACTCCGGAAATATGCGCCGCTTTTGTACAAGGTTACTAGGGCCGCGGAAAAGTCTCAACTCGTCTTTGACCGGGACTACGATCAAGGCATAAACATCGGCTATCCCGAATTGTTGTGTTGTAAGGATGGCGTGAAAGGCATTTGCCTGCGCGCGAAGATGTCCGCTGTAAAGAACGACTTGTTGGCAGCCACTTCGGATTTAACTTATGCCTTCAAGCTGGCCGCTTTGCAAGCCGAGGACTCAACGGTCATAGCTCTGGCCGTCCAGTGTCAAGAAGAGACCATTGCGCTCGAGGCTGTTCAATACTGTGCGACGTATTTCGCCTCGAATCCGAAAGCCATAGAGCTACTCCAAGGCATGGTCTCTCGGTATTCGAGGATTTCCGATATTGGGAGGAGTTTCCGGGGTGAGATTTACCTTGGCCTTGCCACCATTAGGAACCTGAATAACGGCGAAGCGGAAAACATTGCAAAGTCCAGGGAGAGACCTTATCAGGGCGATCAACAATCAAACCAGGAACCACGCCAAATTATTCGAACAGGGCTACCAAAGAACGTCTATGTGCGCGCCTTGATGACCCGCCACATGGAAGTGTGGACGGATGCCAAGCATCGGATGGATACTGACGTGGGAGACCCTGAAAGCACTTGGCAAGATCTTAAAGCGATTAGCGACCAACTCAAAAGCCGGCCTACTTACAGCAAAGTCCTCCTGATCGATATATTTCCCACGTATTGCGACGTTGTTGAAAGTGTTGTCAGGGTTGAGGCTACCGTGCAGGTTACCAATGCGCTTCTTTCCTCTCTGGAGTATCGCATTAAGACCGGCACCCTCCCAAACAAGCTGGGCGATATAGGGAACTGGACCGACCCATTTACTAAGCACCCTCTGACGTTTCGTAAGATCGGCCCTGGGTTCCGTGTTTACAGTCTCGGACCGAATCAAATGGACGACCGTGGCTTGACGAAGACGGAATCGAACGGTGGCAGCGATGACATCGTTGCCATTTACCGCCCGGCACTCCCGCCAGTCCCACACCACCCGAAGCCGACTCAGTAAAGTGCAAGCATGAGCAAAAGTCCAGAGCCACGGAAAAAGCGACCTTGGGTGCTTATCATTCTTGCTGGACTCTTCGTCGTGACATGCTCGTGTATCGGGGGAGTTGCCTACTTCGGCGTCGGCCCTGTCGATTTCGGCACTGAAGCCAGAAATGCCGACAAAGCTGCGGCCGACTACCGTGCTGCTGGATTGCCGTGGGAAGCCAAGGATCTCGCCCCTAATCCACCCGTAAAGCCGGAGGATAACGCTGCAACGCTCATCATCCGCGCCAGCAAATTACCCGGCGATGGCCTAGATTCCAATCTTTTCGACCTTGTGGCAGCCGCCGACAAAGGGCAATGGGAAAAAGTAGACGCTGGTCTCAAGAACCACGCAGATCTTTTATCGCTTGCCGAACAGGCAGCCGAAAAGCCGCGAGTTGATTTCGGGCGAGACTACGATCTTGGAGCTAACCTCCTCTTTCCGGAATATGCCGCGTGCAAACGATGTGTGAGGATTTTGTCCATCAGGGCACAGTGGCGGGCTGCCAAGCACGATGTTAAAGGGGCCATAGAAGATTTGTCCCACGGGTTCCGGATAGCATCCGTGTTAAAGGATGAACCGCTGATAATTGGAATGCTGGTCTCGGTTGCCGATCAGGCCATAACCTTGTCTGCTGTTCGAAAATGCGCGGCGCTTTTGAAAGACGACCCATCAACTCTAAGCCAGATCGGACAAATCATCGCGCGCGAATCTCATACTCCGGACTTCGAGAAAAGTCTCCGCGGAGAAATGTACATGGGTTTGGCAATGCTTCGTAACGTCGACCAGTACGGAGGAGCGATGAATCTTCTTAAATCGTTTGGAAATGATGGATCTTCCAAGCAGAACTCGGTGCCGCCCCTTGACCCGGCAAAATTGGTGCGAACTGGCCTCCCAACTAGCACCATCGCCCGGGCACTTATCGCACGCCATATGGAAGTTTGGACCAATGCCAAGCGGAAAATGGACCTTCACCCTGGCGACCCGGAAGGCGTCGCGCGGGAACTCGACGCAATTAACAAAGACATTGATGACCATCCAACCGCAAGCAACATGTTCCTGCTTGTCATTTTTCCGGTTTTTAGCCAGGTGGGGAGCGCGATTGTCAGGGATGTAGCCGACACGCGTGTCACAGAAGCCTTGGTCGCAGCCTTAATCTATCGATCAAAGCATGGGGCTTTCCCCAATAAGATCGAGGATCTGCCCGGAAAATGGATCGATCCTTTCGATGCAACGCCACTTCGAATCGCAAGGATCGGCGATTCCTTCAGAATCTACAGCGTGGGGCCAAACAAAAAGGACGAGGGTGGCCAATATCGAAAGGAAACCGGCCACCAGTTTGACGACATCATCGCGGCGTATCCTCCTCATAAGCCGACGCCATCTTTGAGCAAGACGCAGTCCCCGCCCAACGCTAAAGGACGGTAATGCTATGGCACAAAACACCCTCTTTAGAGCGCTGAAACCCCAACTGCGATTTCCAGCGAGGTACCGTTTGCAAATGCCTGAATTCTTTGATGTCGCACCCCTTGACGGCTACCGCGCCGACGTTGGCCTCCTCTTAGCTTCGCTCGTCGACAGCACCCGCGAGTGGCGCGGCGAACTTGGCGAGCCTAGTGTTGAAGCCATTACCTGGCAGCCTGTGGCTGGCTCCTACAGCATTGGCGGCATCTTGTTGCACAACGCCTACGTTGAGCTAAGTTGGTTCAATAGGTTCTTGGCGGGAAAGACGCTTGATCCGGAAGAACTGAAGGTTCTACTAGCTGACGAAACCGACGTTGACGAAGGCCAATGGCCCGAAGCGCCGGCGAAGCCGATTTCTTGGTATCACGAGATTCACGATGGAATCCGGAGGCGGGTGTTCGAAACACTAAAGGACGTTGATCCAGACAAGAAGTATGAAAAGGGCGACTTTTCAACGACCGTTCGCTGGGTCCTGGCGCACGTAGTCGAGCACGATTCCTACCACGGCGGCCAGGCTGTTTTGCTGCACGAACTTTGGAAGAAGCGCTAGCAAAGGACTGTCATTCCGAACTCCGTGTGAGGAACCT
>JBBQMJ010000204.1:0-6367 GCA_038328815.1 Fimbriimonadales bacterium
GGAAATGATCATTGTCGATGACGGTTCGACCGATTCGACGGCAGCGGTTGTTCGTTCCTTTGACGACTCGCGGATCAAGCTCTTTCAGCAAGTCAACAAAGGTCCAAACCATTTGGGAGAAACGTATAACTTTGCGTTAAAGTGCGCGAAAGGTGAGCTGGCTGCGATTCTTGAAGGAGACGACACATGGCCCTCCGATAAGCTTGCTACTCAGGTCCCGGATTTTGCGGATGCCGAGGTTGTTTTGTCTTGGGGGTTAGCTCAGATTGTGAGCTTTGATGGACGAGAGTTGTCCATAACGCCTCCAAAGCTACCTTCTTCGGAAGCCTGTACAAATAATCCAATAGGTCGCGCAACTTATACAATGCTCCAGCCTGACTGGATGACGTTTGCGTTTCCGGTTACGGTGATGATGCGACGGACCGCACTGGATAAGATAGGTGGCTTTATCCAGGCGCCCTATTTCCGCACTGTGGATTTGTCCACGTTTTTGGCTCTAGGGCTTGAAGGGCATTGGGCTTTTCACGACTCGATTTGCGGACGCTGGCGACGACACCCGGATTCGATCACGCGCAACGAGTTGCCCACGATTTTCAACAACGCTTATAGGTTGTGCGCCGAGTTTGCGAGACAGAATCGGGGGCGGTTAGGAGTAACTGAAAAGGAATATGCTGCTCTGCACAGGCAGTGGGGGGCATTCCAGTACCAGCGGTGCATGTTGTTGGGGCGTATCCTGGCAAGCGAGAAGCGCTTCAAGGAGTCTGCCGCCTTCTTCAGGAGGGCCGGAATCTACCCGATCGGAAAATGGTCACTTAGCCTTCTGACAGGAGCTCTCTTTCTTGTTTCGCTACAGCTCTCTCCTGAGGCGGTGTTCAAGTTGGCCGGGAAGCGACCTTGGCAGGAGCAGTATGAGCGTGATCTTGATCCGATCGTCAGTCTGGACATGGAGCCGGATGACTTTGGGGTCGAGTCGTTTGGCGCCTAGACAATCTTCGGCAGCGGCGCCAAATCAGGTTCGATGAATTTGGCCTTTGCATCAGGATGCATCCGCCGTTCCGGCGAGTAGAACATCCTCAAAATCTTCGGGCTCATGAGCTGCCCGTGCGTGTCACAGAACTCATCAGATGTGGCGACAGGGAAGGCCCTCCCGTAGGCCGCAATCGTCGCAGCGACGATGTGGGCGAAGGCTACAGTAGTCGTATCGTTGTAGCCGCTTGTCGCGCTTTCCTCGACATTTCGCGAGGAGTTATAAGCCTTGATCCCCTGGCGAAGCTTGACAATCGCCTCATCAAAGGGAAGTTGGCTCAAGTAGAGATAGGCGACTCGCACGTGTGCACGGTGGGTCCAGAACTCGCCGGGGAGCATGCATGCTTCGAACTGGGAAAGGAGGTCGGAATCATGCATCAGAGCTTGTCATTAGGCGATGACTCATTGATTGCGCGCAGGCGATCTAGGACAGAGCCTAGGAGAAGCTGCAAGCTCTCTTCATGAGTCTGCGAACCGGTGTTAAGTCTAAGCTCCGGATTCTCAGGCAACTCGTATGGAGCGGAAACTCCGGTGAATTGCTTGATCTCGCCACTAAGCGCACGCTTGTAGAGACCTTTGGGATCGCGCTCAATAGCCTCGTCAACGGTGCACTCCACGTGGACTTCCATAAAGGCGTCCCCGACGGTGCTGCGTGCCAAGGCACGTTGGGCATTCATTGGCGAAATGAATGAGCAAAGGACGATGAAGCCCTGAGAAGCGAGGAGCTTTGCCGTAGCCGAGGCGCGCCGGATATTCTCACTTCGATCCTCTTCCGAAAAGCCAAGATCACTGCTGAGGCCCTCACGTAAGTCGTCGCCGTCCACTCGAATGGTCGCAATCCCCATGTCAGCCAGCGCTTCTTTTAGGAGGCCGGATAACGTGGATTTGCCCGCGCCACTAAGGCCGGTGAGCCAAACCACAAGACCTTGCCCGCTGACCACTGCGCCCGCCTTAACCTCCGGCAAAGACGCGTTCTCACGAGTGTCCTGCGTGTGGGTAATCATGCCCGCGGCCATGACCAAGTTCGTGTCGGCATCCACTAAGATGAAGCTGCCCGTAACCCGGTTGTGCTCGAACAGGTCGATAAAGACAGGTTTCGCAACGCTCACGACGATGCGTCCCATTTCGTTCAAACCCAGAGCTGCCACATCCTCTCGATGAAGGCTCTCCACGTTGATACGGTAGACGAGTTCTTCAACGTAGGCGACGACCTGCCGGGTCGTATGAAGCAGCTTGTAGCGCTTCCCAACGGCAAGCGGCTGCTCATTCATCCAGCAGACCATGGCCTCAAAACGATGCGAAAGTGTCGCTGGGTTTCGGGGGCGGACAAGCATGTCACCCCTGCTAATGTCTATTTCATCGGCGAGCTCAAGAATGGCACTCTGCCCAGCGGTCACTTGCTCCTCGGAGCCGTTCGGTGTATTGATCGCGGCGATCTTAGTCCTCAGGCCGGTCGGTAGCACCATGACTTCCTCGCCAACGCGTAAGCCGCCAGAGGCGACCTCTCCGGCAAAACCGCGGAACGTTCGATTCGGCCTTATGACGCATTGGACTGGGAAGCGTAGATCGACATGGTTGCGCCTGCCTGCAACGTGAACGTTGTTCAGGTAGTCAAGCAGCGACGAGCCTTGGTACCAGGGCATCTTGTCACTGTTGCTCGCCACGTTGTCGCCCTCAAGGGCCGAAATTGGGATGAAGGTGAGATTCGTAAAGGAAAGCTTCTCAGAATAAGCGTCGAATTGCTGGACGATTTCGGCAAAGCGGTTCTCGCTGTATTCAACCAAGTCCATCTTGTTTGCAACGACCACCACATGTTGCACGCGAAGCAGGGAAGCGATGAAGGAATGGCGCTTTGACTGGTCAGTCATGCCGTGAACGGCATCGACCAAAAGGATCGCAACGTCCGCGCTGGAAGCCCCGGTGACCATGTTGCGTGTGTACTGCGCGTGGCCTGGCGTGTCAGCAATAATGAATCTGCGCTTGGGAGTTGTGAAGTAGCGGTAGGCAACGTCAATCGTGATCTTTTGCTCACGTTCGGCCCTTAGACCATCCGTAAGCAGGGCCAAGTTCACACGTGTTTCGCCGGTTGCTCGGCTTGACTTTTGGATAGCCTCTAGCTGATCGTCAAAGATGGCATTGCAGTCATAGAGCAACCGCCCAATAAGAGTGCTCTTGCCATCGTCCACGCTTCCTGCGGTGGAGATTCGGACGATCCTAAGGTCGTGCTGCTGCGGGATTTCGTCTTTACTCATGGCCGGATGGTTAGGCTAGAAGTAGCCCTGCTTTTTGCGGTCCTCCATCGCGGTATCGGAGCGCTTGTCGTCGGCCCGGGTGCTTCGCTCGGTGACGTTGCTGCGGCCTATCTCTTCGATAATTTCTTCGTAGGTAGAGGCGGTGGATTCCACGGCGCCGGTGCAAGTGACATCGCCAACCGTTCTAAATCGAACGCGCCTCATTTCTGGCCTGTCGGTTGCGGCTGTTATTAGGTGCGGACTGTCGGCAAGCCAAACGCCTTCGCGGTTAATCACGCTGCGCTCGTGGCTGAAATAGAGACTAGGGACCGATAGGTTGCGCGCTTTGATGTACTGCCATACGTCCAGCTCTGTCCAGTTGCTAAGCGGAAAGACCCGGAAGTTCTCGTCGTGCTTCTTTAGGCCGTTATAGATTGACCAAACTTCGGGCCTTTGATTCTTGGGATCCCACTGGCCAAAGCGGTCTCGATGGGAAAAGAATCGCTCTTTGGCACGGGCCTTTTCTTCATCTCTTCGAGCGCCACCGATAGCTGCGTCAAGCTTAAGTTCTTTGATCGCGTCAAGCAGGGTAACAGTTTGGAGAGTGTTTCTGCTTCGGTTCGGCCCTTCTTCTTCAACCGCCTTTCCTGCGTCGATGCTGTCCTGAACAAAGCGAACGTGGAGATCGACGCCAAGCTCCTTGGCGTAGTCGTCTCGAAAGGATAGCGCCTCTTCGAAGTTGTGACCGGTATCGATGTGTAACAGGGGAAAGGGAATCGGCGCAGGGTGAAACGCTAGCCGTGCAAGGTGTGCAATGACGATGGAGTCTTTACCGCCAGAAAACAATATTGCGGTGCGATCAAACTGGCCTGCGCATTCGCGGATGACGTAAATAGCCTCCGCTTCAAGCTCTTCAAGGGCGATTCCGTCCAGCATGGTTTGATCTTTCGCAGATGGCCTGTCGGAGTGATCCGCCGGGCCCAGAACAGTTTAAGCAGATTGCGGGCCAATTAACCCACGAAATCTTTCTCCCATCCTGGAGCCAAAGCCTCTGAAAGTCTACCTAGATGAAGTCAGGACTGGCATGAGCTACTGCCGCAAGGCACGCATGGCTTCGCGCAGGGCCAAAAAGCTAATACCAAAGCTTCGGCAATGACCTTCTCTCGTCTTCACGTCGATGCCGAGGCTCGGACCAATGTGGGAGATCACGCAATCCGCGCTCGGTGAGGTGAGATTAATCCGAAACCCGTTCGCCAAGTCCCCAAGCTGCTTGAGAGGAAACTTGATCTGGAATTTCCGATCCTCATAGCCGTATTCGACGACGATTTCTTGATCGTTCAATAGACCAAGGTCTAGCCAGGGTCGATCTTCCTCGCTTGCCTGTTCCCAAATTCTGTATCGACAGGTAAGTTCCGGTAGCGTTTCTTTTCTGCTCGCATGAGCCAGAATCTTCTTTGCCTCATCGCGGCTTGGATCCATCGAATGCATAGTCGTAATCTCCAAATTCATTTAGCCAAAACTGATTGGCTGAAATAAGTATCGACATCGAGGACCACCGGCTGCCGTCACAACATTCCGTGACCTGCAGGACGAAGATACGTCCCTACTTTGCAGGACGGCGCCCGAATTTCGAGCTCAGGGTTTGGCTAACGACTCAACTTGCGAGAACGATATTGCTGAGACCATTCTAAGGAAAGACGAGGAAGAGCTTTTGGGTTTCTTGTTTATTGCTGTTTCCGTCGCACGTTGCGGCTGTTTGCTGCCCCATGGGTAAATGAATGACAAAAAACATGCGATAAAGATTCCTGTAAATGTCTAGCCAACAACAATATGTGTTATCAAATCGGGAAGAGAACGTACTGGTCCTGACGATGTCGGGATTGACCGATAAAGAAATCGCTTCTTCCACGGAATTGAGCGTTCACACGGTACGCACTTACTGGGACCGAATAAGAGAAAAGCTCAACGTTAACAGCAGGGCAGAAGCTATCGCTCAGCTATCCGCTCAAAGAGCATCCTCACTGGCTCGCTCCGATTCCGCCGAAATAGAGCAAGTCCAGCAAGAGCTTGAGCAGTGCCGCCTTGAACGAGATTTGTTAGAGCAGAAACGGGCACTACTAGAAGAAATTGTTTGTGGAGCCGCGCAACTAAACTGGACTGCTCAACCTAACGGCGATGTTCTATTTTGCAGTGATAGATTCTACGATTACACCGGCATAAAGAAGGGCCAAGTTGTCGATCTTAAGGGGGCCTGTCTTCACAGCGAGGACATCGAACAGCTCAAGATTGAACCAGCAAAACCGGACGACCACCTCGTATTAGAGCGAGAGGTGAGAATTCGAAGACATGACGGCAAGTATCGCTGGCACCTTATACGCCTGATATCGATTACTGATGATGAAGGTAAGGTCCTTCGCCGGGTTGGTACCGCCGTGGATATTCACGATATGCATAAGCGTGTTCAAGATTCAAGGAACGTGGAAAACCGTCTGCGCCTAATTTGCGAACTATCGCCTGTTGGGATTGCATTTTGCGATCCTTCGAACGGCGCAGTGTATAGCAACGGAGTGCATGATCGACTGACCGGATTCAAGCTTGATCCCGAGACCTTGGGCAAGTGGAATGAGATCTTCTTCGATAACTCATCATCGCACAATCGAGAGAGTTGGATCCGTGCGGTTGAGACTGGAACACCAGTCCAGACCGAAGTTCATATCGCCCATCCGGACGGGCATAGCGTTTGGGCTTTGGTGCGTGCTTTGCCTCTGAGAACTAATGATCGCCAGTCCTGGGTGATTCTTCTAGAGGATATGACTCCAACAGTCCAGGCCGAAGGACGAGGCCGCGAGAAGCTTCTCAAGATAGCCGCCTTGCTGGAGGACGTCCTTGATTCCAGCCTTCAATTCGCATGAGGACAAATAATTTGGTGATGGCCGCCGCATAAGGCGGCTCTGGCTGCGTAGGTAACCTTCAGCGGCCAAATTATGAAATCCCTCGTTCTCCTCGCCAGCCTTCTTTCAGCCGGTGCTTCGGCACAGTGGAATGACGTTCAACTAATCGGTACTGGGGGCGAATCCACGATTGCTACCGATGGGGAAGGCAGTGTCTAC
>JBBQMJ010000205.1:0-6363 GCA_038328815.1 Fimbriimonadales bacterium
GTTCGTCGCGATGAGGGAAGCGACGACGACCGACTGGGTTTCTATCAGTTAGAGGTCCCCTATGGGGAATTTGCGCGCGAGATAAACCTCCCCGAAGTTCCCATCGTAGAAGACGGAATCAGAGCCCAGTACCGCAACGGCTTCCTGATTGTGATGATCCCCAAGGCCGACCGGATCGTCGTAGAAACAACTGTAACCATCACCAAAATCTAAATGTCCGACCTAAAGCTGCCCATTGAAGACCAAGACTGGATCGACGCGGATTCTGGAGAGCCGCGGCTTGAAGGAATACCGGATGAAGAACATAAGCCGGACATTCCAACAGAGATCAACATCCTTCCACTGCGCGATTCGGTCATCTATCCGATGCTTATTGCGCCACTCAGCGTCGCGCGCGAATCCAGCGTCCAGCTAATTGACGAAAGTATCGTCGGGAACAACCGAGTGATTGGCGTGGTTGCCCAAAGGCATCCTCAGGAAGAAGCTCCAGGCTTTGATGATGTCTATCAATACGGCTGCGCGGTTATCATCCGAACCCTTGTCAAGATGCCCGATGCCGTCCGCCTGATCGTCCAGGGCGTCTCTCGCTTCCGCATTATCGAGCACATTCACGAGACCCCTTACTTGAGGGCCAAGATTGAGGTCATCGAAGAATCAGCGGTCCCCGAGGATAAAGCCGAAGAGATCGAAGCCTTACGACGCTCAGTCGCTGCTCTATTTGAGCAAGCTATCCGCCTTGCGCCTCAGTTGCCGGACGAGCTTAGGACTCTTACACAAGCTGTCCAAGAAACCAATGTCATGGCCGACCTAGTCGCCGCTCACATGACCTTGAGCGTTGAAGACAAGCAAAAGATCCTTGAGACGGTTGAGATTCCTGCCCGGCTCCACGCCCTGCTGGAAATGCTCAGCAAAGAGGTACGCGTCCTCGAACTCACTTCGAAGGTTCAAAGCGAGGTCAATACCGAACTCAGCAAGACGCAACGGGACTACTATCTTCGAGAGCAGCTCAAGGCAATCCAACGAGAACTTGGCGAATCGGATGATCGCGCCGAGGAAATCGACGAACTGCGAGAGAAGATCGACGCGGCCGCCCTACCGCAGGAAGCTCTCAGAGAAGTCAATCGGGAATTTGACCGATTGCGCCGCATGTCGCCTGGCGCTCCTGAATACACCGTCGCGCGAACTTACATCGATTGGGTTATTGCCCTGCCTTGGAACATAGCGACTGAAGACAATTTGGACCTGAAAGAGGTCAAGCGTATCCTCGATCAGGACCATGCAGGGCTTGAGAAGATCAAAGAGCGAATTATTGAATTCCTCGCAGTTCGCAAGTTCAAAAAGGACGGCAAGATTAGGCAGCCCATCTTATGTTTCGTGGGTCCTCCAGGTGTTGGTAAGACGTCGCTTGGCCGCTCAATCGCACACGCAATGGGCCGGAAATTTGGGCGAATCTCACTTGGCGGCATGCGGGATGAAGCGGAAATTCGTGGACACCGCCGCACCTACATCGGCGCGCTGCCTGGCCAAATCATCCAAAGTCTTAGGCGCGCTGAAACGAACAACCCGGTTTTCATGCTCGACGAGATCGACAAGTTGGGCAACGACTTCAGGGGCGATCCTTCTTCCGCCCTTCTAGAAGTGTTGGACCCGGAGCAAAACTCTACTTTCCGCGACCACTACATCGACGCGCCCTTCGACTTGAGCCGGGCATTCTTCATAACAACGGCCAACCGTCTTGATACCATTCCTGCGCCTCTGCGAGATCGCATGGAGGTCATCGAACTTGGTGGCTACACAGAGATGGAAAAGCTTGAGATTGCAGTACGCCACCTTGTTCCAAAACAGATCGAAGAGCATGGGTTGGAGCCCTCGCAGTTAACCTTCCGACGCGAGTCGATAAGGCGGCTTATCCAGTTTTACACCAGAGAGGCTGGCGTCCGTAACCTCGAGCGAGAGATTGCCAACGTCATCAGAAAAGCCACGCGCCTGTTTGCGGAAGGAAGAACGGAGAGGCTGACCGTTAATCAAAAGTTCTTGGAATCAGCGCTTGGCGCGCCCCGGTTTATCGTTGAGGAAGTGCTTGAGCGCAAGATGACTCCTGGCACAGCGGTCGGCCTTGCGTGGACACCGGTTGGTGGCGATGTCCTATTCATCGAAACGGCAAAGATGGTCGGAAGCAAGGGCCTTATCGTCACCGGCCAACTTGGCGATGTTATGAAAGAAAGCGTAACTGCCGCGCTCAGTTATGTTCGCAGCCACGCGAAAGAGCTTAAGCTCGATCCTGAATTCTATGAGAAGGCGGAGATACACGTTCACGTTCCAGCTGGCGCCGTTCCAAAGGATGGGCCTAGCGCAGGAGTGACTATGCTAACCGCCATCGCGTCCCTCCTCACAAACCGCCCAGTCAAGGCGCGCCTTGCTATGACTGGCGAGTTGACGCTTAGCGGACAAGTGCTGCCCGTCGGCGGTATCAAGGAAAAGGTCCTAGCGGCCCACCGGGCTGGTGTCGAAACCTTGATCATGCCGGAGCAGAACGAAAAAGATTACCTCGAAGACGTTCCCCCAGAAATTAGAGAAAAACTAAAGGTCCACTTCGTGGATCGCGCGGATCAAGTCCTGCGACTTGCCCTTGAAAAGCAATAAGAACTCGGCGAATTCTTACCGATAACTTTAACGGGCCTGTACCTATGAGTTATCGCGCGCGAAAATGTGTTTGTATATGCCTTGCACTAGCATTGGCAGCCCTTTCTGCAGGTCAAAGCAAAGGCGTGCAATTCTCTGGCGTTATCGAGAACTACTACATCTCGAATATAAATATGCGTGGCGCCCAGCACCGAATGACCTGGATGCAACTAGTCGCCGACGTGAATGCGCATTGGCGCTTCGTCGGCACAAACGCCCAGCGAATCAACGCGAATGCGCTCGACGAAACCTACGGCGAGTACAACGATCGTGGAACGACAGTCCGCGCTGGCGTGATGCGCAGCGCATTCGGGTTCAGCGACTGGTCTGAGCTTTGGTACACGGGTTTGATCAATTTCCCGATGTTCAAGGGAGGTTATGGATCAAACGACTTTCGATTCATCCGCCTTGATACAGGCGTGCAGGTCACGGGCGGCACACCTGAACTGCAATATCAGGTCGGTCTCGTCGATAGCAATCGCAAATCCCGGCAGTTGCTCCCTGAGCATATGGATCGCGGCGTTGCGCGGCTCCAGACTGCAAAAGGGCCCTTTATCATTGGCCTAAGTGGATTTCAGCAAGTTGTTGGAACCGATTCCGAGCATGTCAGAGCTTATGGATTGGACGCCCGATGGACTGCCCCAAACATTCAATTTAGGGCGGAAGTCGCCAAGGTCGATTCAGATGACGCCAGCGGATGGGGCTACTACATGGACGCTTTTTACCGTCCTGGCACCTCCACAAAAACGCGACTTGTAGGGCGCGCAGAATCTTACAAAGCCCCTTACAAAGACGGTATCTCCGTTCTATACACGGCAGGACTTCGGCAGGTTCTGTCACCGAATTTCACGCTCAGCATTAACTATGGCGTTGGCAATCACGTCGCGCCTGCGCCTACCAACTTTGGTTGGTCGGCTCAACTGATGACCTCAATCCATTTCTAATGAAACATCTCCTGGTCCTTCTATCATTCCTAACTGCCTCGGCAGCCTTCTCGGATGTCTCGGGGAAGGTGACGCTCGCCAATGGCAAAGCGGCAAGACTCGCCGTCGTATTCCTTGAGGGCGGAGCCAAAGGCACTCCGATTAGGAACGCCATGATCGATCAGCGGGGGAAGAAATTCGTGCCCCATGTTATTGCTGTGCCAGTAGGCAGCACCGTTCAATTTCCGAACAACGACGCCATGTTTCACAACGTGTTCGCGGAATACAACGCCAAGCGATTTGACCTCGGCATGTACCCACGAGGAGCATCGCGCAGTCAGACATTCCCCAAGCCAGGTCTGGTCGCGCTTTTTTGCAGCGTGCATTCCGAAATGAGCGCGTTTGTGATGGTTGTAGACACTCCCTATTACACTGTGGCCGACAGCACGGGGCACTTTGATATCAAGAATGTTCCTGCGGGAACGTACAAGCTCAAGGTTTGGCACGAGAGCGGTGAGCTAACTCTGCAGACGGTTACTGTTGGCGAGAAAACGACCCTTGATCTGCACACCAAACGATCATAGGCATCCTATGCAACTTTCCCTTAAGTCGAGAATCCACCTTCAATTCGCAGCCCTGATCGCGGGTGCTGGCTTGTGTATGACCGCTGTTTTCGCCGCACTGAGCGGGGCACAAATAACCTCGCATATCCACTCCGATTCCGAAGCCGCAAAGCACCTTCTGTCAAATCAGATAAGCGAGCGCTCGGCGGAGCTCAAATCTCAGATATCTCTTGTTTCCGAGCTCCAAGCCCTTAGAGGACTCGTCATCAACAAAGTTGACAAAGCTACGGTAGATGATTGGGCCACTGAGTATGTGAAGAAGACCAGCGCGGACGATCTGGTCCTAACGGGCAGCGATGGAAAAGTACTGGGCGAGGGATCGCGGTTTAAGAATCACTTTGCCGCAAAAGATTTGACGGGCGTGAATGAGGCTCTTAGCGGCAAGGTCTGGACGGGAGTTATAGCCCACAGTCCAAGCCCAATGCTTGGCGTAACGGTGCCGGTCAGCAACTCTGGCTACATCATTGGAACGATCACTGCCTTTCAAGCGATCGACTCACGCACTGCATCAGATCTTCGCAGCATTCTTGGTACACACGTTCTTTTTGTATCCAACAAGCACGTGGTAGGGTCATCACTTGACTTCGCCACACGTTTTGAAGACCTGCCGATCGACGAAAGGCGGATGACGATCAACGGTGTTGAGTACATTGCGCGATACGCTCCCCTGCCCCACACCAGCATCGTTCAAGGACTTGGCTTCGTCACTCTACAGCGCTATGACGATGTCGTTGGGCCTTATCGAAAGCTGAACATCGCGTTTTTCTGCTTGTTAGTAGGGGCGCTGGTGCTCACTGGCCTGGTGTCACGCGGCATTGCAAACACGATCACCCAACCGCTGAACCAGGTTATTGCTGCCGCTAGAAAACTCAAAGAGGGCATTTGGCCCGATCGGATGCCGATTCTGCGCCAAGATGAAATTGGCTTCCTTCAGAACGTTTTCAACGACATGATTGAAACGCTCAAGGAAAGCCAAGATCGTCTCTTGGCAATGATCGATCTCGATCCACTTACAAACCTCTACAACCACACCAAGTTCCTTGACAAACTAGATAATGAAGTGAAGCAAAGCACCGTGAAGCACGAAGACCTCTCCCTGCTTCTCATCGATCTCGACAACTTCAGCAAGTACAACGAGGCTTCGGGACATGCCGCGGGCGATCAGGTGCTGAATGCGGTCGGTGAAATTCTTCAAGGTTTCGCGCCAGAATGCGCCGTCCTTGCGCGGTATGGCGGAGAAGAGTTTGCGGTCGTCCTTCCCGAGCGCGGCATCGAGGAATCGTTGGGAGTCGCCGAGGCGCTGCGACTAAAGATCAAAGATGCATTCATTGAAGATGGGATCACGGTCAGCATCGGTTGCGTTCAATTTGACCGCGATAAACACACGTCTTCTGGTTTCATGCTCTCCGCCGAACTTGCGCTAAGCGTCGCCAAGCAGCTCGGCAAGGACCAGGTCAGTTCTAGCGTTGAACAGCCGGACTCACCCCTTCAAATCAACAATCTGGCGAGCGGCGACTTGGCCACGATCCAGGCCTTGGCCGCCGCGGTCGATGCCAAAGACTCCTACACAAAGGGCCATTCGGAGCGCGTAGCAATGTACGCATATGACCTTGCCAAATATGTGGGCGTTAGCGAGGAAGAAGCACTTCTGATCCATCGAACAGGCACGCTTCACGACGTCGGCAAGATCGGCGTTCCCGATGCAATCCTAAAGAAGCCAGGACGGCTCACTCGAGAAGAAGAAGCTGTGATGCAGACGCATCCTGCCCTAGGCGAAGTCATTGTCCGCAAGGTCCCTCAACTGGCCGACACCCTGCCCGGAGTACGTCATCACCATGAGCGATGGGATGGCGCGGGCTATCCCGATCGGTTGAAAGGCGAGGAAATCCCCCGGGTGGCACGCTTCCTTGCCATCGCCGACACGTTCGATGCGATGACCAGCGATCGCCCTTACCGCAAGGGATTGCCCGCGGAAGTCGCGATCGATGAAATCGAGCGAAATGCAGGCAAACAATTCGAACCTGAAATCGCTCTCGCGTTCGGACGACTGATGCGCCGCAAAATCAAACGAACTGCATAAGACCCCGGTTTTGTTGGGGGAAGGTTCATTGTCACAGATTCGTTGAGATTGTCAT
>JBBQMJ010000206.1:0-6352 GCA_038328815.1 Fimbriimonadales bacterium
AGGAGAGAGCTTGTACGAGGTGGGATGTTTTAGTGGCGTTGCCTCACTGTCGCGGTAGGTAATTGCCTATTTCGGCGATTTTGCGAAGGTGCCTTGTTGGGTTGGGGTTATTTTGCATGCTACCTGTTAAGTCAAATGGTCACATTTGTCCGACAGCGCGGCAGGCAAGCATGTTCGCTTCTTAGCGATTGGTTATCTCAGGGAGCAAAGTGCTGATCAGGCGGCTAGATTTTTTGCGAAGGCCGTACGATACCATTTTGGACCCCAACTTAAGAGAAGAGACTCCATCGCATGCGAGCGAATGGGTTTCGCGAGGTAACCGTCTGCACCGGCTTCAAAAGCGTTTGCTTGATCAGATTCCAAAGTGCACGCAGAGAGCACGATGATCGGAGTCTTCCGTCCTCGACACTTGATCTGCCGGATTTCTTTGATCGCATCGAGTCCGCTAAGGATAGGGAGTTCGAGGTCCATCAGTACGAGATCGAAAGGCCCAGACATGTAGGTTGAAACGGCGGCTCGCCCGTCCACCGCCACGGAGATCTCGCATCCCATTCTTTCAAGCTGAACTCGCAATACAGCGAGATTAATCGAATTATCTTCGGCTACTAATACCTTCAAGAGTCTTCTTACTTTCATATCTTCCTTTGGTTTACTTGCTCTAAGTCAAGCCGCAACTTGCCCCATCCAACTGTCGACCTGTTGCTCGACCAACTCCAGTACGCTGCAAAGCTCGGCGTCTTCCAAACCCACTTCCAGAGTTACTTCAGGAGATAGGTCTGGTTGTACAGGCCATTCTTCAATGCTCGCACCATGCATGCATGCAAGGTAGTTCCCATAGGAAATGCAGCACAGGGAAATGTATTCGCGTTCATTGCGCCACGGCTGGTCTGCGTTAGCGACGCACTCGACGAAAACGTCTGGGAGTTTCCAGAGGCGGACTGCCTGCGCACCAAGTTCACCAATTGCTGAGCCATAGAGTTTTTGGAACGCGCAGTTGAGCGTGCAATGAGTCCGCTGTGCGAATGCTTTTGTCCTGCCAAAAGCGTCGGGGTCCAATCTGGCAAGTAGGCCGATTGAAATGTCTTTGAAGAGCGTGGCGGCGAACACCTCGTCCGCGGACCATTCGGTTTCAAATGCCTGCTTGCGCTGTCTCCTTGCATAGGTATACCGTGCCAAGAATGCGGCAAACAACGTGTGCTGAGACAATCGGCGTGAGTCGAGCAACTCCAACCGATTGCTAATCGAATCTGAGACCATGATCGAAAGCGCCATTGAGCGTACGGTCTTTTGTCCGAGCCGCATGATAGCGTTTCGAATTGTCGAGACAGGCTTGGAACCGGACATCACGTCAGAGTTGGCCACGCGCAGAATGCACGCACACAGGCCAGAGTCCGCCGCAACTATACGTTCAAGATCGATAGCAGAGGCATCGCCGGAATCGATTAGGGTGATGAGCTTAACTGCGCTGCCGGGTAGGTCGGGGACTGCCCCAGCTCGCTTGAACAACAATTGCATCCGTTCAAAGTCAGTGTTCACTAAGTTTAGCTTCGGCACCATCCGTCGCATGAACAACGGCAACACGTGGTCCAGTCAATTAATTGCTGGTTTCACGACACAATGAGCTGTCACCGAAGTACACATCGCTCGCGAGTGCGCGGCTTTGGTGCGGTACTGTAATGCTCATGAGACACCTCGTTACTGCCCTTGCGAGTCTTGTCCTTGGGATCGTTCCAAGCGCCTCGACCACGAGCCTTCAAGATCCCTCGAAAGAGGATCTTTCGGCCTACACGGGCCGCATGAATAAGTGGAGGGTTGAACAGAACGCGGACCTCACGGACGCGCAAGGTTGGCTAAGCGTCGCGGGTCTATACTGGCTCGCTGAAGGGGTCAACAAACTGGGAAATGATCCTTCTGACAAAGTTCAACTTCCGGCTGCAACTGGTTACGGAGAATTGGCCGAGTTCACTCTCAATGCAGGCCATGTCAGTATTCATGTGTTGCAGCACGGCGTTATCAAGATCAACGGAAAGCCCGCCGTTGACGCGGAATTGAAGACCGATGCAACCGGCGTCCCTGACAAGATTCAGATTGCCGACCTTACTCTAACAATTATCGAGCGAGGCGACCGTATCGGCATTAGAATGCGAGACCCCGACCGGCAGGCACGAAAAGACTTCAAGGGTATGCGGTGGTTTCCGCTTGACCGATCTTATCAAATCAACGCCGACTTTAAGCCTTACGACAAGCCGAGGCAGATCCCAATTACCAATGTTCTCGGCGATATTAGGATGGCGACGAGCCCGGGTTACGTTGAGTTTAAAGTTAGTGGCAAAGTGTGCCGATTGGAAGCTGAATCGACCGACGACGGGTTGTTCTTCAATTTCACGGACAAGACGACCGGTAAGGCGACTTATTCTGCAGGGCGTTTTCTTGATGCTCCCAAACCCGTTGATGGCCATGTCCTCCTAGACTTCAATCAGGCGACTTGCCCTCCCTGCGCTTTCACACCGTTCGCAACATGTCCGCTCCCCCCATCCGGGAACCATTTGAAAGTGGCAATAATGGCGGGAGAGATGGCTCCTCTTGGCAAAGAGGTCGAGCCAGCCCACAAGGCATCATAAGCCTTCGAGCGCTTGGACAGTCGGGGTCAGTGCCTCTTCAGCCCGATGAGCACGGTGCTCTCGCTCGGACTGATACTGCTCGGTATATAGCTTCGTGTAAAGCCCGTTGAGGGCAAGTAACTCGTCGTGCTTGCCGCGTTCTACTACTTGCCCATCGTTGATCACTAAGATCAAATCTGCTGACAGAATTGTCGAAAGTCGGTGGGCTATAGCAAACGTGGTTCGACCCTTCATTAGCGAGTTCAGGGACTTCTGAATGAGGCGCTCTGAATGAGTATCAAGGGCTGACGTCGCTTCATCCAGGATCAGGATTGGCGGGTTCTTTAGGATCGCTCTCGCTATTGCAAGACGTTGTTTTTCGCCGCCTGAAAGCTTATATCCACGTTCACCGACAACGGTATCGTAGCCTTCCGGAAGTGACGCAATATGGTCGTGAATGGAGGCAGCTTTGCAAGCAGCGACGAGTTCCTCATCCTCCGCCTCGGGCTTGGCGATTCTGAGATTCTCGGCAATGGTCGTATGGACAAGGTACGTCTCTTGCGTGACCATTCCAACCGCCTGCTTTAGATCCTCCATCATGATGTTTCGAACATCGATACCATCGATAAGTACTGATCCCGCATCGACGTCATATAGGCGGGGAATAAGATAGGTTACGGTTGTCTTTCCGGCTCCCGATGGACCTACAAGAGCCACAAGCTGACCGGCCTTCGCCTCGAACGAGATGCCTTTAAGAGTCCAGTCTTCCGAGCCTTGATCGTACTGGAACCCAACTGCCTCGAATGAGACGTCTCCTTTCACGGTGCCGCGAGGAAGCGGCTTGGCCTCAGCACTGTCCTGAATGTCATGCGGCATGTCCAAATACTCGTAGATCCGGTCAAACAACGCGAATGAGCTGATGAGCTCGACTTGAAGGCTCATGAGACCCGTGATGGGGAAGAACATTCGGGTCTGCAAGGCGGAGAACGCGACCAACATGCCCACCGTGATCGATTTGTCGCCACGAGAAATGAGCCATCCAGCGCACCAATAAATGAGAGCTGGAACAATCTGAGTGATGATACGGATCATTCCAAAGAAAACGTATTGAAGGACCGAGGACTTGACCTGCCACTTTGAGAGCTTCTCATTCTCGACGTCAAATTTCGACGCAAGTACGTCCGCACGCCCGATCGTCTTGCCAAGGAGAGCTCCCGAGACGGAGAGATTCTCCTGCATCATCGAATTGAGTTCAGAAGTCTGCTCCTGCGTTCCCTTGCGTACGTCTCGCGCAAAGTCCCCGATCCATTTTCCGATGATCCCGAAGAAGGGGATCAGACCGACAGCGAGCACCGTTAGACGCCAGTCTAGGATCACCATTGCGATGATTGCGGAGATGACGATCGCAACGTTGCTCAGCGCGTCGATGAACGTGTTGCTGACAACGTTCTGAATCCCGGCGACATCCGAGATGAGGCGAGTCTGGATATCTCCGGTTCGCGTCCCTGTGAAGAAGCGGAGCGACATTCCTTGCAGGTGCGTAAAGAGGTCGTTCCGCATTTTCCGCATGATCTTCTGGCCAATGACGACCCCCTGATATCCGTAGAGCAGGGTCGCTAGAGCCGCCAGGAGCGTAACCGCAATCGTTAGGAGCGAATAGGTTCCAATGAGGCGGGTGTCGCCTGTTTGAAGACCCTTGTCGATGATGATCTTGATGAAGAAAGGGGAGGCGAGGCCGAGGAGGACACCGACAGTGACGGTAATGAGCGTGAGCGAAACCTCGAGGCGATGGGGTTTGAAGAGGCTGAACACTCGCTTAAGTGTTGTTCGGTCGATTTTTTTTGCCTGCGAGCCGTTGGGTTGCACCTGAACTTGATACCTGAATCCGATGCGTGGCCGATGTTAATCGATGGACACAAGGCAATTTCCAGGTAATGCCAAACCAAAGCGTTATGTTGCGGGAACAATGCCGGCTTGAATCTGCGCGGCCTTCTTGCCGTAAATAAACTCGAAAAGCGGCGCGGCCATGACGGTTGTTACTATCGCCATCAAAATCATGATCGTGAACAGTTGGATCGTGATTACTTTTTGCTGAAGTCCAATGTTTAGGATAATTAACTCCATGAGCCCTCGCGAGTTCATAAGTGTGCCGATCGCAAGGGACTCACGATGGTCTTCCCCGGCTAGCCTTGCGGCAAGATAACAGCCGCCAAACTTGCCCGCAATTGCGGCCACCAGCACCAACCCACCGATTGCCCACAGAGCAGGGCTGTTAAGTGATCCCAGGTGAGTGTTGAGGCCGGAGTACACAAAGAAGAATGGCAGGAATAGCCCGACCGTGATCTTCTCAATATTTGCGCGGATCTCCGTAACGATTAGCCCACGCGGCATCGCTGCGCCCATTACAAAAGCTCCAAACACCGCGTAGATTCCGACAGCATCGGTAAACCATGCGCCAAAAAACAGAATAAGGAGAACTGTAACAAGGACCGTTTGACTCATCCTGCCGTCGCGGTCTACGATATCTCCAAGTCGAGACAGGACGCGCTTGCCCACAGTGAGCATCAACGTGATAAATCCGAAACCGCCCCCGATTGCCCAAATGGCAATCCTAATGTCGCCCTTGGCGGTTGCCAAGACGACCGCCAATAAAGACCAGGCGACCGCATCATCAGTCGCTCCCGCGCCGAGCGCGAGCGTCCCGAGAGAGGTTCCTGCAATTCCTGCTTCAAAAATGATTCGGGCCAACATTGGAAAGGCAGTGATCGACATCGCTGCACCCAAATAAAGCGCCTGATTTGCCAACGATATGTCCGGTGCAAATAGATCGTTTCGCTTCGAAAGGATCGTCAGACAGACGATCGCTCCCAGGGTAAACGGGAAGATTATCCCAGCCGCCGAAACCCCGAGCGCCGCTTTTGCTCGCGTCGAAATGAGCTTAGTATTGAATTCCAGCCCTATCAAAAACATGTAGAGGACCAGTCCGATCTGAGCGATCACGTAAAGAATCGACATAGAGGGATTTCTGCCTGATGTGGCGTCGCCAGCGCGAAGGAACATTGGAAATAGATATTCCTGGAGCTTGGGTAAGAACAGCCCAAGGAGAGAAGGGCCTAGCATGACGCCCACGATCATTTCCATCGTGACCTGGGCCTGCATAAGATATTTGTGCCCAAACCACCCTATGAGCTTGCATGATGCCAACACGACCAACACTTGCAGCATAAAGCGAAGCATTAGATCCAGATCAGACATAGACTCCTATTGTTGCGCAGCGAGGCGCGAAACGCAAACAGAATGTGCGCAACACTTGCAGATTCCTTGCAATGCTGGCGAATGTGCTGCCGAACCGGTTCTGCAAATTTGCTCCCTTTACTTGGAAGCCAGCGCTTCTGCCTCAAACTTGGCCACGTCATCGTGAAGCTTCTTCCTCGATCCCTTCTCGATATACATCATATGGCCCGCGGCATAGTATTGAAATGAAATGTGCGAGCGGGACTCCGCATCCAGCCCCATGTGATTGACGGTGTATTTCGTCGCATTCAGGGGGCAGGCCAAGTCGTAATAGCCGCAGCAGTACAGAACATGGAAATGCTTGTTAGCCATCAGCACTTCGCGAAGGTCTGATGAAGTTTCAGCGTAGCTGCCCTCAGGACTTGCCCACGAGTCGATATTCCCAAAGGTCAGATACTTCATCGTCGTCTTGACTCCAAGCTCACCTGTGAGATAGTCATTGACCGTGGTGTAAAACG
>JBBQMJ010000207.1:0-6350 GCA_038328815.1 Fimbriimonadales bacterium
GAGCCCAGGCGCCCTAAACGGTTTTGACCTCACGTTCTATAGCAGCAATGGAGGCGTTCCAGGAAGTGCAATTGCGACCGGATTCTTTGGTGGCACTTGCAACGAGACGTTCGTGGGTAATTCCGGCGGCTTCGATTTCTATTCCTATTCAGTAGCGTATAACACGTTCACGTTTGGACCGGGTACCTATTTCGTGTCCCTCGTGGCCGACATGACCTTCCCTCCGCAGTGGGGTTGGGCAACTAGCGCAGTTGGCGACAACGGCGGGTATCAGGATTTCTTTGGAACCCTCGCACCAACCGGTGTGAACAATGCGTTTAGCATTCAGGGCACCACCACTCCAGAGCCAGCCTCCATGGCCGCTCTTGGCTTGGGCGTAGTCGCTATGTTGCGACGACGCGCAAAGAAAGCCTAAGGCTCTCTTTCTTAGTAACGCCCTCGGTAACGAGGGCGTTATTTTATTTTTAGGCGTAGGTTTTGAGCTTGCTGATGAATTCCATGGACCGTAATTCGCAAGCGCGGGGTTCTTACCAGAGCGCGGCGTGACCAAAACCGGTCCCTCGGCTTCGCTTTTATTGCTACGGTCGGGATGACGATCCGAGGACAGGCGGCACAATGAAACACCCTCAACGCATCAAGACGCCTACAGGTAGCTGGGTGGGAACTCCATCGCATTCAAAAGAGAGGGCGAACTTGTGCCAGAATCGGCACCGATATGGCCTGATTGAACTACTGGGTTTTCTTTTGTGACGTCTAATTCGCTTCCATTTACCAGGTTTTCGGGATAGTGTATATGGAGGAGAAGAGGTCTGCGCTCTTTTGTTTTTTTATGACTGCACGATTAGCATTAATTTCGACGATGTGTCTCGCACTGGCGGTGGCCGCTCACGCTCAGGTAGTCAATCAGCCTTGGGACGGAACCGGCAATCTTGTGGCTTCCCAGAATGATACAGGTGGCTGGGGCAACTTTGCTACGACTTATGATGATTTCACCTTCACCCAATCCACGGATACGAATGGTATCAGTTGGGTCGGCGGGTACTTCAACCCACCGACTCAGGGCGCAATTGCCGGTTTTACCGTTACGTACTATAACAGCGTTGCTGGCGCTCCAGGCAATGCAATAGCGGCCGGATTCTTTCCTGGCACTTGCAACGAGACGTTGGTTGCTGATTCAATCTATTCGTATTCGGTTGCATATAATACGTTTACATTTGGGCCTGGCACCTATTTCCTATCCCTCGTGCCTGACCTTGCCTTCCCTCCGCAATGGGGTTGGGCAACTAGTGCAGTTGGCGACAACGGCGGATATCAGACGTTCTTCGGAAACACCGCGCCAACCGGCGTGAATAATGCGTTTAGCATTGAGGGCACTACCACTCCAGAGCCAGCCTCCATGGCCGCTCTTGGCTTGGGCGTAGTCGCTATGTTGCGACGACGCGCAAAGAAGGCCTAAGGCTCTCTTTCTTAAGTGAAATAACGCCCTCGAATATCGAGGGCGTTATTTACATTTTTGGGTGCTGTTTGGTTTTCCGAATACTGACGGGCTGCTTCCCATAATCGGGTGAAACCTGAATCGTCAGAACGCCGGCACAACACATCCGGCGCCTACTGGTGGCTTGGACTGGAGAAACTGATCCCGTTTCGTGCCCACATTTTCGGGCATGATACGGCGTGGCTGGGCGGGGGATTCGGAAGGGTGTATTAGGTTTGTGGCCACTGGCCATGACCATCTTCTTCTGCGTCAGCGGCGGACCTTACGGGCTTGAGCCGCTCGTCGGCTCCTCTGGCGTCTTCGTCGCGCTTTTGCTTTTAGTTCTGACTCCAATAGTCTGGGCAGCGCCATCGGCGTTGATGACCGCGGAGCTCGCCGCTGCGCTTCCGGAAGAGGGTGGCTACTACGTTTGGGTGAAGCGGGCTTTGGGGCCATTTTCTGGCTTCCTGTGCGCCTGGTGGACGTGGGTCTATTCCTGGGTTGATGTCGCTATTTACCCGGTCTTGTTCACGACCTATCTATCAGTGCTGTTGAAGATTTTCGGCTACGACCTTGTTCTAGACGGCCACCCATGGTTGAAGTGGGGCATCGGCATGGCGATGATCGTGCCTTTCACAGCCTTGAACGTGTTGGGAGTCAAGTTGGTTGGGCGGACGGCTGTGCTATTTGCCTTGGCGCTTTTGGCGCCCTTTGCGGTTTTGGTTTTGGTTGGCTTGCCACATGGGCATTTGGTGACGCCCACTTCCTCCGAGATTGGACCGGCGCTTAGCGCCGGGTTGTTTGTCGCGATGTGGAATTTTCTGGGCTGGGATTCGATGTCGACGGTGGCGGCGGAGGTGCAGGATCCTCAGCGGGAGTTCCCAAAGGCGTTGCTCTTCGCCATGCTGATCGTGATCGGCTGCTATTTCCTCCCCGTGCTGATTGGCGGGCTGGCCGTGTCTGACCCCAAGGCTTGGGCCGATGGCTCCTGGCCAACCATTGCAGGGATGGTCGGCGGTAGGTGGTTGCAGATAGGCGTTGCCTTGATGGCACTGCTTTCGGCGGCGGGGCTTTTCATGTCGACGCTGCTGGCCGCCTCGCGGCTTCCGTTCGTCCTTTCTGATGACCGGTATCTGCCATCCGCCCTAATGCGGATTCATCCGCGCTTCGGCACCCCGTGGGTGGCGATCCTTGTTTCGGCCGTGTTCTATTCGGTGTTGAGCTTCGATTCTTTCGGCGAGTTGCTGAAGATCGACGTGATCATCTACTCGGCGGGGATTGTTCTGGAGTTTGTTGCGCTTGTGGTTCTGCGGCAGCGAGAGCCTTCCTTGCTGCGACCTTACAAGATTCCCGGCGGCTTGGTTGGAGTTTGGCTGGTCGCGATTGCGCCGATTGCGGTGATCGCGTTCGCCGTGGTGGGCAATGTCAAAGAGGAGGGCTGGCGGACGGCGGAGATTGCCGTGGCTGCGCTGCTGACGGGACCGGTGGTGTTCGGACTCTCGGTCAAGCTTCGCGCAGTCTCGAAACCTTAGGTTTCGAGCATGGCTACTTCTGATTCAGTTCCTGCTTCCAGGCGTCGATTAGCCTCAACGCGTCCATCGGCGTGATGCTATTCACGTCCAGCGCTTGCAGCGCGCGGACCACTGCCGGTTCTTCCATCTCGAACAAAGTCATCTGGAGCTTTTGTACCCCACTGATGGAAACGGTTGGCGAGGCGTCTTGCCCCTCTAGCTCCGCGAGGATCGAAGCTGAACGCGTCAGTACCGAACCTGGTACGCCGGCCATTCGTGCCACGTGGATGCCATAAGACCGGTCAGTCCCTCCGGGAAGCACCCTATGCGTCCACACAATCTCATCGCCAAATTCCTCCACCGCGACCCTGAAGTTGCCAATCGAAGGCAACTGATCGGCGAGGGCGTTGAGCTGGTGATAGTGGGTTGAGAACATTGTTTTCGCGCCAGTGCCAGCCAAGTGCTCGACCATCGCCCAGGCGATGGCAAGGCCATCGTAGGTAGAAGTCCCTCGTCCAACCTCGTCAAGAATCACCAGAGACCGGGTTGTGGCGTGGTTCAAGATATTCGCGCTTTCTACCATCTCGACCATGAACGTGCTCTGCCCAAGTGCGAGCTCATCCTTAGCACCAATGCGCGCGAAGATGCGATCGCAGAGGCCCAGGCGGCAGGTCTTTGCTGGAACAAACGCTCCGATTTGGGCGAGCAAGACGATGAGCGCTGTTTGCCTTAAGTAGGTCGACTTGCCGCTCATGTTTGGGCCGGTGAGGATGATGATCCGGTCGGCATCGGTCAGCGAAAGATCGTTCGGAACGAAGTTGGGGGAGTTCGCTTCCACCACCGCATGCCGTCCACCCCTAATCTCAATAACGTCTTCGTCCACGATGCTCGGTTTTATATAACTCTTGCGCGCTGCGACTTCTGCAAATGTGGCGAGAACGTCTAGCTCGGCAATCGCTCGCGCAGTCTGCAAGATCGCTTTGCACTGCTCGGCGACCTGTTGCCGAAGTCGGGCAAATATCTCTGCCTCCACAGCAAAGGCCTTCTCTTCGGAGCCGAGCACCAGCGATTCGTGCTCCTTAAGTTCAGCCGTTATGTAACGCTCGGCGTTGGCGGTCGTTTGCTTGCGGATGTAGTGCTCGGGCACCTTCGCGATCTGCGCTTTGGGGACTTCCAGGAAGTAGCCGAAGACCGAATTGAATCCAACTTTCAGGTTGGTGAGGCCTGTTTTCTCGCGTTCCTGTTGCTCCAGGCTGGCGATGTAGCCCTTGCCGTTCTTGCCAAGGTCGCGGAGTTTGTCCAGCTCGGCATCGAAGCCAGGCTTGATAATTCCGCCTTCCCTTATCGAATGCGGCGGTTCGGAAACCAAGGCCTTGTCCAGCAGGTGGAAGACCGCCGAGTGGTCGCCGATCTTCTCCCTCAATTCCTGGATGCGTCCAAGCCCCACTTTGCGCAGAGGCTCAGCAAGCTCTGGCATCGTCCTAAGCGAGGTGCGTAGCGCTGCCAAATCTCGCGGACCGGCAAATCCGGCTGCAGTGCGGGAGGCCAACCGCTCCAGGTCGGCAAGTTTCTTGAGGCCATCCCGGAGGTCGCCTCTCGGCAGAGCTTGCTTCAGAAACCGCTCAACCGCATCTTGGCGCAGCCTGATCGTTTCTGCGTCCAATAAAGGCTGCTCAATCCACTTGCGTAGAAGCCTCGAGCCCATCGGCGTCACCGCCTCATCCAGAACCTCTAAGAGTGTGAAGCGCTTCGTGCCATCGGCAAGGTTAGTGACTAGCTCCAGCGACCGTCGGGTCGCCGGATCTAGTCGCATGAACCCGTCCACCGAATAGGTGGAAATGGAATCCACGTGCCCGAGCGGCAAGTGGTTCTTTTCGGCATAGGTGAGGATCATCGAAGCTGCGATTTGGGCGCTTGGCTTATCGTCGAACCCAAATCCTTGCAAGTTGGCGACTTCGAATTGGGCTAGCAGCTTTCTTAGCGCCCTATCCTGAGTTGGCTCAGGCGCTTTCGATACCGCGCTGCCCAGCGTCGTCTCCGCCAGCATTCCGTACTCTTCCGCCTCAGGCCCTACCAGCAGCTCGTTGGGTTTTATGCGGCCAAGTTCCTGAAGGATCTTTTCCTGAATCTGCTCGCCGAGCACCTCGGTGACGGCGAATTCGCCGGTGCTGGGGTCCAAGGTGGCCAACCCCGCCCGGCCGTTTTGAATGCAAATGGCGGCCAGAAAATTGTTCTGCCCAGGGCGAAGCATAGAATCTTCCATGAGGGTGCCGGGCGTCAGCACTCGTGTCACGCCCCGTTTTACAAGCCCCTTAGCTTCTTTGGGATTCTCTAACTGGTCGCACAACGCGACTTTGAACCCCTTTTGGACTAGCCGGGCAAGGTACTTCTCAACCGAATGGAACGGCACGCCGGCCATCGGAATCCGGCCGTTTGCAGCGTCTTCGCGCCCAGTTAAGGTGATCTCAAGGGCGCCGGCGGCGATCTCGGCGTCCTCGCCATAGAACTCATAAAAGTCGCCCACGCGCATGGCCAGAATCACGCCAGGATGCTCTTCCTTGGCGTCGAAATACTGCTGGAGCATAGGTGTGCGCGTCGCCACAGGAGAAGTATTGCTTAGGTGAGTGAAAAGTGAAAGGAGAAAGGTGAAAAGTTGGGGGATAAAGGGGGCAGTAAGTGACGTCGATGGCTCCTCCTCTGTGACGTAGAGTCGCTGCAACAGGGAAAGCTATTGGGAAGGGACAGTTCGAATTTGACACCCCCACCTCAGTTCGCCTTCGCTCACATATCCTCCCCGCGCTGGAAGCGGGAGAGGAGTTCTATCGATAGAACAGGCTTGTTTCCGGAGTTGCACCCTCGTGTCAGGGCTGAATTACACCTGCCTATTTCGAACAGTCACTAATGAAGTCCGTCAAGTCCCTACATAGCAACTTATGCGCGGAGGGGTTTAGGTACATCATGTGGCCGCCTTCGTAGGTGTTCAGCTTCCAGTTGCCCTTCGCGGCATCGGGCAGGTTTAGGTGGCGCATGGAATAGTCCGAGCCATAGAATGGCGTCGTGAAGTCGTAGAGGCCACAGGCGATCAGCACCTTGAGCTTGGTGTCGCGGCCCATGGCGGCGCTTAGGCTGTCTGACTGATTTGGAAACCCGTAAGCAGCGCTTCCGTAGTTCCAGGAGATATTGGCCTGCATGTTTAGTGGCAGATACTTCTTCGCTGGAGTGAAGCCGAGCTCGTCCTTCAGATACCGGGTGAAGCATTCTATCGCGGCCGGTGGGATTGGGTTTACGCTGCCGGTCATGTTGCCGATGTTCTTATCGATCGTCTTGTGCTCTTTCTTCAGGATCAGGCTCCTGAAATCATCAGG
>JBBQMJ010000208.1:0-6313 GCA_038328815.1 Fimbriimonadales bacterium
CCTGAGGCATTCGCGAAGAACCGCCGACAAGGATAATTTCGTCCAACTGGCCTGGTTTGAGCTTGGCGTCTTCCAAAGCCTGGTTGAAAGGCTTCTTAACGCGCTCCATCAAATCGTGCGTCAGCTCCTCGAACTTGGCCCTAGTCAGCGAGAAGTCAAGGTGCTTCGGCTCATTATCAACTGCTGTGATGTACGGCAGATTAATCTGCGTTTGAAGCTGGCCACTAAGCTCAATTTTCGCCCGTTCAGCCGCCTCTCGAAGACGCTGCAAAGCGCCTCGGTCCTTGCTCAGGTCTACTCCCTGATCCTTCTTGAATTCAGCTACTAGCCAGTCGACAACCTTCTGGTCATAGTCGTCGCCGCCCAAGTGGCTGTCGCCAGCAGTTGCGCGGACTTCGAAAACGCCCTCGCCGACATCAAGTACGGATACATCGAACGTACCGCCACCGAGGTCGAATACAAGAATGGTCTCGTTAGCCTTCTTATCCAAACCATAAGCGAGCGATGCCGCCGTAGGCTCGTTGATGATTCGCAGAACCTTAAGGCCCGCAATCTCGCCCGCGTTCTTGGTCGCCGTGCGTTGACTGTCGTTGAAGTACGCAGGCACCGTGATAACAGCCTGGTCAACGGTTTCTCCAAGGTAAGCCTCAGCGTCCGCCTTCAACTTCTGAAGGATCATCGCGCTGACTTCCTCAGGCGTTAAATCTTTGCCCAGCGCCGGAACAACGGCGACAACCTGCCCGCCCTTGCCAGCCTTCACCTTATAGCTAATGTATTTCGACTCTTCCTCAACTTCGCTGAGCTTGTGGCCCATGAAGCGCTTAATGGAAGAAATCGTGTTCTCTGGGTTTACAACTGCCTGGCGCTTGGCGGTTACGCCCACCACGCGTTCGCCATTCGGCTTGAAACCCACAACGCTCGGAAGCGTCCGCCCACCCTCGGCGGTCGCGATTACTACGGGCTCGCCGCCTTCCATTACCGCGACCACCGAATTGGTCGTTCCTAAGTCAATTCCTACTGTTTTTCCCATCTATTAAACCTCTCGTTAGTGCGTATGCCGCAAATCACTTGAGTCCTATACGCTCATATATGTCTAACGAAGATGGTACCCGAAGGGTTCCTGACATCGCCAGAAAATGGGGCTAAAGGGTGAAAAATAGGCTCAGGCGGGCTGTCATCCCGAACTCTGTGTGAGGGATCTAGCTGGACCAGCTAATTGCTCCTTGTCGGGCCCTCACCATCGACAACGAGCTACCCCGCATTCCTACACAGAATTCGGAATGACACTCCTGTCATTAGGCCCATGCGGAACTCCGGACCAACGCTTCGGACGCTAAGGCCTCCCCGTTGCGACCTGCCAGATTTGGCCAGCGGTTTCGCGTATTCCAGCACTCGTTTACCCCGGAGGGGTTAAAGAGATTAGCCCGGGGTCAAAGACCCCGGGAGTCACCCGCCAGGCAAAGCACCCTGAAGGGGTGCCAGATGGGAGTGCCTTGAGATGGCATATGGCACCCTTTCAAGGTGCGAAAATAGCCCTTTGGGACCTGGGGTCTTTGACCCCAGGCTATCATCTTAGACCCCGTTGGGGTCCAACATCCCTCGATAATGGTCCGACCCGTCACCCGTCACTCGTCACCCGTCCAACCCACAGACACTCATACTCGTCCTCGCCCTCATCGGGCGCCGACTCGAAAATCGCCTCCCACCGCTCCGCAAACTCAGCCTCGTCCCTCACGATCCGGTCGAAGCTCTCGTGATAGAACGGCGAGAACCGCTCTCCGCTCCTCTTGATAATGAGCTTCCCCGCCTTCGTCTTCGCCTTCTCGACAATCTCCGAAAGCTCATAGGGCCGCCCTGTTGGAGCCTCTTTGACTGTGAAGATCAACTCAGTCCCGCCCGGAACCACACAGAGAATCTGCAAATCCCACCGACGTCCATCGGGCCTTATCAACGTTCGAAACAACACCTGGCACTCTTCAGCGGTCAGCTCGCGTCGATGCTTGAACGTGACGTAATACCGAACATCGTCTGCCCGCCAGTGCGGCAACCGCCCTCGCCAAATGCTGAAGTTCTGAAAAGGCATCTACTTCGCGTTAGCTGCCAAAAATGCGTCCAACAAATCGAAGAACGGCTTTGGGCTATCCAGCCATGTCATGTGCCCCGCTCGTTCCACAAATGACACCTGCGTCTGCGGCATCGCCATCTTGTCCTTCCAGACAGGCGTCTCGCCCAAAATGTCCTGCCTTCCTTGCAACGCCAGCACCGGTCCCTTGTAGCGAGAAATCGCCTTGGAAACATCCCATTTCCCAACCACCTGCGGAAAGACCAAGTTCTCCGTGTTTCCTACAAGGCAGCCTTCAGGAAACAGACCCAAGTTCTTCTCGAAGGTCTCTCGGCTAAAGAAATATGCAGGCGCTTGCAGCATAAACAGCTTCAAAGCTGCCCCGTCTTCAGCAGGGCCATTCACCGCGTTCGCACCTGCTTTCGCCTCTTCAGCGCGCTCCGCCGGAGTCAGAAAGCGGTCGATATTGTCGCCCGCAGGTTCCAGCATTGTCGTATCAGGACCGGTATTCCCCAAAAAAACGATCGAAGAAACATGGTCGGGATGGGCGGCTAAGTAGGCGTGAGCCAACATGCTCCCCCACGAATGCCCTATGACGTTCCATTTCTTAAGGTGGAGCTGCTCGCGCAGTGCCTCCAAGTCTTTCACATACTCATCGATCGTGAACTCTTTGGCCGTCCCCCTGTCCATGCGTGCCCGCGGCGTTCCCCGTTGTTCCAGCAGAATCCACCGAAGCCCCTTGGTTTTGCAGCCATCCATCACTCCCCGCACATAGTCGGACGTAAACCCGGGACCACCAGAGAGCAATAGCACGGGCCTACCCTCGCCTTGCGTCACATAGGGTAGGTCGATTCCGGGACGATGGACGATACCGCTCGTTTGGACAAAGAAGAGCAACAGTGCTGGAAGGCCACAAATCATGGCTCAGTATAACAATTAGCTTAGCGCAGCATCGCCGCGCTCCCTCGTCCTAATCCGCACAGCATCAAGAACATCGCTCACGAATATCTTTCCGTCGCCAATCTCACCCGTCTGAGTTGCTTTCAGAATGGCGTCGATAGCCGGTTCAACATCTTCGTCCTTCACAACGACTTCCAGCCGCATCTTAGGCAGCAAGTTCACGGCATAGGTGCTGCCGCGATACTTATCGGTGCGGCCCAATTGCCGCCCATAACCTCTTACCGGCTCACATGAGAGCCCATAAATACCAGCCAGCTCCAAGGCTGCCTTTGCATCCTCAAGGGCGTTCATTCTCAGGAACGCTTCGATCTTCTTCAAACTGACTCCAGCGTGATTTGATCGTTCGTAAACACACAAATCTCAGCCGCAATCCGCATTGCTTCCCGCGCAATCTGTTCTGCGTTCATTTTGGTGTTTGACATCAACGCCCGCGCCGCGGCCAACGCAAATGGCCCGCCAGAGCCAATTCCCGCGACACCGTCGTCCGGCTCAATGACGTTTCCATCCCCACCAACCAGCAGCAGCCCCTCTTTGTCGGCAACCAACATCAGCGCATTGAGTTGGCGCAACATCTTATCCGTCCGCCACTCCTTGGCAAACTCCACGGCCGCTCGCTTGAGATTCCCCTGAAAGGCTTCAAGCTTTGTTTCAAAGCGGTCCTGCAACGCCTGGGCGTCAGCGACCGAGCCTGCAAACCCGCAAACGACCTTCCCATTGCCTAAACGGCGGACCTTCTTAGCCGTATGCTTCAAAATAGTCGCCTCGCCAAACGTCACCTGGCCATCAGCGGCAATCACAGTCTGTCCATCACGACGAACGCCGATGACGGTGGTAGAGCGAATCATGGACTAAACGTTACCACTGGATGAAGCGGGTGCCGTCGGCAAGCACGTTTGATCTATGAGATGTCAAAATCAACCAACACTTCGACAAATCTCAATCATGTGAATATCTCCTGCTTTTGCCGACAAACAGAAGGTGAGCACCAAAACATCGTTGATTCAGCTCGTCTACGTGAGCGCTGCTACCCATCTGTTCTCTGAGCAGGAACTCGCGGAAGTCTTGGCGTGTGCTCGTAAAAACAATGCGGCCCTATCGATCACTGGTATGTTGGTCTATAGCGAGGGCTCGTTCATGCAGGTATTGGAAGGTGCTGAAACTGCGGTCGACGAACTGTTTAACAAGATCGGAACGGACGAGCGCCACGGGCATGTCATCCGATTGATGCGGAATGCCATCTCCGCTCGAAGCTTTGGCGCCTGGACCATGGGTTTCGCAAACGCATCTCGGGTCGATTTGCTCAACCTCCCGGGCTGCAACGATTTCTTCGCCGGCGGCGCCTGCCTTGGCGATGTCGACCCTGGGAGAGCGCGAACCATCCTCGAGTTCTTTCGCCAAGCTAATATGCAATCCGGCATGGGCCAGGTTCGAATCGCATAGCCGTTGGCGCCTAGGCTCGCGCGAAGTCATGGTGCTCCGGCGTCGCATCTCCAGTTGAGTAACCCAAGGATGGTACTAGCAAGCCATTGACCGTCGCCCGTGACCCGAGCAAGTAACATGTGCCAATGAACAACCGGACGCTGATCGCGACGTCGCGGGCGTGCTTCGTAGTGTCGCTACTGATGGCGGTGAGCGCCCTCTACCACTTCGTGGTACATCCGCTGAATGTCAATCCAGGCTGGCTGTTAATCGCAACGGGGTCCCTCTTCGTCGTCGGCGGGCTCATCGCCCAAAACGTAAACCACGACCAGACCGACGCCCTCACCCGTACCCAATCGCAAAACGAGCTCCTCCAAGCCGAGATGGCGCAGCGCCAAAACGCCATCGACGTCCTGGCCGATGGCCTAGATATCGCCATCTTCATCTGCGACCTCCGCGCCTCCATCCTCTACGCAAACCGGCGCGCAATGGAGATGTTCAACTTCGCCAACCCCATCGGACGCACAATCCTCGCGGTGACTCTCTCCTACGATCTGGAGCAGCTCGTCTTCGACGCCTGCCGCTTGAACGACGGGCAGGACGGTGAACTCAACTTCACCTATCCTGGCGAGCGCGTGGGTCTAGTCAAAGCCTGGCCTCAACCCGACGGAGGCCGCGTCTTTGTCTCCATCTATGAGATCACAGACTTGCGACGTTTGGAGCGTGTCCGCCAAGATTTTGTTTCCAACGTCTCTCACGAGCTCCGCACGCCGCTGACAATCATTCGCGCGATGGCCGAGACCCTCCTCGATGACCCCGACGCCACCCACGAAATCCAGGAGCGGTACCTTACGAAGGTCATTACCTAAGTCGACCGCCTCTCCCTCATCGCCAATGACCTTTTAATCCTCAGTGCTGCCGAGTCAAACACCGTCAAGAAGAACGCATGCGACATTGCCGACATCTTCAAGAGCGCCGTCGCCCAGCTTGGAGACAAGGCCAAATCTAAGGGGCTTGGTCTTGGTTATGCCGGAGTCGATTCCCTTACCATCGAGGCCAATCCCATCCAAATGACGCAGGTGGCCCTAAACCTGATCGACAACGCAATCAATTACACGGCAGAGGGCTCTGTACAGGTAAGGCTTGAGCGCCATCAGGACGCCGTACAAATTGAGGTGAAAGACACCGGAATGGGCGTATCCAGCGAGCACCTCTCGCGAATATTCGAACGGTTCTACCGCGTCGATAAGGGCCGTAGCCGAGCCACTGGCGGTACTGGTCTTGGGCTCAGCATTGTCAAACATATCGTTGAAGCCCACGGAGGGAAGGTCAGCGTCGACAGCAGCCTCAACCAGGGCTCCTCCTTTACAGTCACCCTTCCGATCGGCGAGATAGGCGAAGGCTAGCGGAGTCACTTTTCCCCATTCTCACGTCTTTTCCCCACGGGTCGCAGAATCGCCAAACCCGCTTATATAATGGGTGAACCCCTTGAGAGCAGTCGCAGAAGAACTTGTCCCCCTCCACAGCATTGAAGCCGAAATGGGCGTGCTGGGATCCATGCTCCTATCAGAACGAGCAGCAGAAGAAATCGTCGCGCTGCTCGACCAGACCGACTTCTACCGCCCGGCCCACGCCGAGATTTACCGCTCCATGCGGCAGCTCGTCAATAACGCCAAACCCATCGATCTGCTCACCCTCAAAGAGGAATTGATCGCCCGGGGCACCCTTGCAGAAGTTGGCGGCGAAGACTATCTTCTTGAACTCGCCGAGTTCACACCGTCTCCCGCCAACTCCGCCCATTACGCCCATATCGTTCTTGACAAGGCAACGCTCAGGAAATTGGAAAGTGCAGGTCGCGAAATCGTCGGCATC
>JBBQMJ010000209.1:0-6287 GCA_038328815.1 Fimbriimonadales bacterium
TGATGGGTTCGCTTGAGCGCACGAAATCTGTTGGGGAGTTCTTCAAGCGACGCATTCTGCGCATCTATCCTGCGCTTATTGCTGCGTATGGGTTGGCCTATTTCTTGGGCAGGTGGGACGCTTCAACTTGGCAGGATGCCGCGAAGTGGTATTTGACTGGAGGCATTAAGGGCCGAGGGGCGGCCCTGCTACCGGCATGGTCGCTCATGTGGGAGCAACTTTGCTATGCGCTCTTGGTGATTCTGGCGGCGGTTGGCGCTTACAAGAGACCGCAGCTCATTGGCTGGATGGTCTTCGCGTTGATATACATCTGGCTCTTTCCTGCGACCTCGTTGCCGCTGTATGGCCGGACGAGCTTTCACCTTGTTGCTTGCTTCCTAATGGGAAATTTGATCCACGTTTCTTATAAAATCACGCCCCGGAGTGCATCGATTGGTGCAGCACTAGCGGTCGCGGGTTTCTTACCTTACGTCGGGCAGGTGCTTGGCCCGGTTGGATGTACGATCTGGGCTCTGTCTCCACATCCGCTAGGTAAGTGGATCGATGACCACGTCGGCGATGTGTCGTACGGGCTTTACATTTACCACTGGCCGATCCTCATGTATTTGACTGCCTTCAACTTTGCTCCGGCGGTAAGGATTGGACTCACAGTTCTGGTGACGTTGATCGTGTCCTATGGGTCCTGGCATCTGCTTGAAAAGCCTCTTTCACGGCTTAAGAGGGGCGCTCGCGCGCCGAGAGATGTGCAGCCCATCCCCGAAGCCCAGACCGCAGGCGTACAATAGGGTCCGCAACTCAGGGCACGCATGGCACTACCGATACTCGTAAGGCTGGAATTGACGTTTCTCAGGGCGGCGGGCCGGCTGTTTTCGCTTACGAAGGACCGCGGAGCGCGCCTGGAGCTAAGCAAGAAATGCCTCCAATTGGCGGCCAGGCTTGCGGCAGAGGATGAGGACCTGCAAGGGCAGCTGTTCTTGTACGCCGCGTCTCAAGGCATCTTGTACCTGCCGGAAGGCATCAAAGCGAGTGACCCGCAACTGCAGTTCGAGATCGGCTCACGACTCCTTGCAACGGCGGCAAGAAACTCATTTGCTTCTTTCGAGACCAGAAATCGAGTGTTTGATGCGGGGGAAGCGGTTGGCGTTCACATGACGCCTGTCCAGTTCTATAGCCCCATCCCTTCGCGAGCCGACATTGAACTTGCCTCATTTGACCGCCGATATGACGATCTGCCAAGGCTAGGATTGGATAAGGCGAAGCACATTCAATGGCTTGATCGGCTGGCTGCGTTCGACTCCGAACTGGCTGATGTCCCCCTTGAACGCCCGGACCCACTCCAGTTCTACTGGTGCAATCCGGCGTTTTCAAACGGGGACGCAATGGCCTATTACGGAATGATTCGCGAACAGAAGCCCAGCGTTATTGTTGAGATTGGGTGCGGCTACTCCACGCTTCTTGCCCTGAAAGCCCTCTCGAACAATGGGAAGGGCCGCCTAATCTGCATCGAACCGTATCCGCAGGATTTCATCCGTGGGCTTGCCAAGGCCGGAAAGATCGAGCTAATGGAATCGATTGTGCAGAAGGTCGACTTGAAGGTGTTCGAGCTGCTTGGCGAGAATGACATCCTCTTCATCGACTCGTCGCACGTATCCAAGTGCGGTTCCGACGTGAACCACGAGGTCTTCACGATTCTCCCGGCGCTCAAAAAGGGCGTGGTGATCCACTTCCACGACATCTTCTTCCCCTGGGAATTCAAGCGGGAATGGCTTTTGGAGCGGCACCATTTCTGGAACGAACAGTATCTTCTCCAGGCGTTCTTGGCTTACAACGACGCCTTTGAGATTCTGTTGGCAAATCAATTCGTGGGACGATCGCTTGCCGACAAGGCAAGCGCAAGATTCAAGTCGCCGCCTACGGACACTTCTCCAGGCGGTGGGTCGCTTTGGATTAGAAAGACCCTAGCGCCCTAAGGCCGGTAGCTACTCTTAGGTGGCCTATCGTACAATGAACCAGCCATGCAAATCGGCAGCGCTCAGTCTGAGGATTCCAAAGTCGATGCCTCGTCGTCGCTGGAAGCTGTGAATGACGGACTAGGCGGGGAAAAGGCCTTGCGCGGGTGGTGGCGGGCAAAGTGCGATCCATCAGATGGGCGAATGCCTCTCATCGACCTAACGCGCTTAGCACTTGCGATGAGCGTGATGCTCTCTCACACGGTATGGCAGATCAAAATGTGGCCGGTGCCCGCGCCTGTTTGGGCGGTAGCTTCGTTCCTAGCGATCTCTGGATACTTTGTTCTTCAAAGTTACGAGCGTTCAGAAGGATGGCGGCATTTCGCCATAAAACGCGTCCTGCGCGTGATGCCTGCCTTTGTCGTTGCTCTCATGATCGTCTTCTTTTCCCAGGGGTGGCACTCGGTTTGGCTAGCCCTGCGCACATATCTGACCCTGGGCACGGCCGGTCCACCGTCATCAAATGGGGTCCTCTGGTCCCTCGCACTTGAGGAGGTTGCCTATGCTGTTCTGGCGGTTCTCTTCACGTTAGGTGCTTACAAAGCAAAGTGGCCTATCTGGATTGCGTTCTTCGTGAGCTGCTGCGTTGTCTACTGGGCTCACTCGCGCACCCTTCATACGCCCGCAATTTATGCGAACATCAACGTTATTCCGTCGTTTTTTGCCGGCAATCTCATCTATGTCTATCGGGAGCAGATGGCGAAGTATTGGAAAGTTGCGCCCGCCCTAACTTTCTTGACCCTACTGCACTGGGACATGCACACCGCCGAATTCAAGATGAAGAACCCAATTCTGGGTTTATGCCTCGGCGTCGGGCTTGTATGGTGGTTTACAAATTGGCGGCCGAAGTTGCCAAAATTGCCCGATTTCTCGTACTCAATCTATATCTATCACCTGGCATGGGTGGACGTCATAACACATCGGGGACTTCCTTTCACACGCGAAGTCTTTCTGGTCCCACTTGCCGTCGCATGCATCGCCTCATGGTATCTCGTCGAAAGCCCGGCGCTGGGGTTGAAGAAAAGGCTTGGAATGCGGAGCGCACGCCGCGCTGCGGCATCGGTAGATATTAGGATCGCGACTCCATCGGAGGCGTAACCTTAACAATTCAGAACAAGTTGGGACAAGCACTATGGGAACTGCGAGCGATCTTGAGTCGGTGCAATGTGATCAATCCCGAAGCGGAATGGGCTCCGCACTTACACCACCAGAACCCTCGCGAAAAAATAATGTATTAACGCTTCGGTATTTACTCGCTCTTGGTGTTATCTTCTTTCACGCCCAATCCTGGAATCAAAACCCCTACTTCTTCAATTACCCCTTGGTTCCAGTCTTCCTTACGCTGTCTGGGGCATTGGTACTTCAAAGCTTGAAGAACTCCTCCTACCCAGCGTTCTTTCGAAAACGGGTCCTCCGCATCTATCCGGCGTTAATTGTCGGATTCATCTTGGCGATACCAATCATGGCTTCAATCCGGGACACTCTAGCTTGGTATCTGTCGGGCGGCGTTTTCGGCACGGGTGACGCCATGTACCCTTCATGGTCACTTATGTGGGAGCAGGTGTGTTACGTGGTGCTTGCCGCCCTCTTTTGGTTGGGCATATACAACAATCCACGGTTACTTGTCTCTCTCACCATCATTGCGCTTGCCATTGCGCTAATGTGGCACCCAAGCACGGAAGGCGGCCGCCGGGCACCAATGTTATTTGCCTGCTTCTTCGTTGGCAATTGTATTTACGTATTTCGCAACAAACTGCGAGGAGTGCCAATGCCCCTGGTAATCCTTTTTTCCATAAGCGGCCTTATCGTTTACCAGACTGCGAGTTGGTCTGTCCTAACTTCGGCCGCAGGTTGCACGTTGTGGGCACTGCGCCCCGGGATCATCGGGTACTGGATCGAGAAGCGGATCGGAGATGCTAGCGTGGGGCTCTACCTTTATCATTGGCAGGTGCTGCATATATTGAGGTTGACAGGCCTGTCTTTCATTTGGACTGCTGTGCTCGTGTTCCCAGTCACATTCGCCTTATCGTATGCGTCTTGGCACCTAATTGAGCTCAAGATTCAGAGACTAGGTGCTAGCAGTCTTGTACCAGTTCGCTCCATCTGACCTAACAGTGACTGACTGATATTGGGTGCTCAGGATGACGCTCCCCGACGCTAAGGACGAAACAGTTGTCGTTCCAGCAACTGAGTTCGCTTTAATCACTGTGATGGTTCTTCCGAGGCGATTCGCGGCGGTTGGTAACGTAATTGTAATGTTTCCGCCGATTGCGGTCACGGGGGATGTTGATACCATTGATTCGTTTGTTAGAGTCAAATTGGCGGCGACCGAAATTACGCATATTGTCCCGCCTATATCCTGCCAACGTGAACCGTCGTGCATCCATGCGGTGCTATTCACTGTATCTGCAATTAATGGCGAAGCCCCCGCAAAAGCAGTTGGTATGCCGGTCGGGGCACCGGGACAATTCGCCAAATAAGCGAAACCGTCCGTCGCACTTGTTGGAAGTGCCGAGCCTGTAGCGTTGAGCAACGTCGTACCCGAATTCTTTAGGACCCAGAAGGTTTTCCGCGTGCCCGAGCCGACAGGACATGCACTGACCAATAGGTCGGTACCCAAATGACCCGCTGAGTGGTTTTCTGCTGCTCCAACTGCGATCGTTGAGGAGGGCACGAATGAGCCTGAACCGAGGCTTCCAAACTGCAACGATCCAATACTCGCACCGTTAACCGGATATCCCTGCACGCCGTACTGCACTGCTGCCGCTCCGGTGGCTCCGGTGCGGGAGAGCAGCTGCATGATGCTTTGGCCGGAGGGTTGTTGGATTTGGAAATTCACGGCGCCGGAGGAATCGGTGCAGGAGATTAGGGATCCTACATAGGAAGCTGGCATCGACATGGTAAGCCCGGGATGCGACGTGGAATCGGGGTTTACGGAAAGGCCGGATGAGCCTGCGTAGCTTAGGTTTGAGGACGCTCCTAAGTTCCCTGAGCTGTTGAACTGCAACTGCCCGCCAGAGCCTGCGGCCACGCTGGTCCCCACCGCCCAGGCACCCGTGCCGTTCAGGAAGTGGGAGCTATCGGCGGTGCCTGTGGGCGCGGTGGCCGACGTTAGCCTGCCCTTGGCATCCACCGTGAACGAGGAACCGAATCCGAAGACTCCCGCTGCCACGCCCGACGCCACTAAGGTTGGGTTTGGGTAGGTGCCGGTTAGATCGCCTCCTGCCGCGCCAGAAGCCGACGAGCTCAAGACGCCGCCTCCGCTAATGGAGAGTCCGCTGCCAACCTTCACGTGCCCAAGGGTAGATGCACCGGCGATGAGGACCTCGTGGGAGGCGAGATCGGTGGCGGTGGCGGTGACTTGGGTTTGGATGGTGGCTACCGTGGTTTGGAGCGCGGCGACGTCCTGCTCGACTGCGGTGGGCGTACGCGCGCCTATGGTGACGCTTTTGGCGGTGACGTCGGCTAGCTGCTGGAAACGGGAAAGCGCCTTGACCTGAAGCGTCTGGCCAACGTAGCCGTCATCGACCTCCACGCGCATGACTTTGGAATCGGCGAGGACGAATAGGTCGCCCGCGAGGTGTCCCGTCATCGAGGATGATCGCATGCCTCGGTAGAGGTGCGACAGGTCATATTGAAGCGTTCCGGTGAGCGTGGCCACACCAAAGCCTAGGATCTCGCTGCCGAACACGGCGATGTTCTTTTCGGCCCTTTCAAGTAGATGGTCGGTGGCGAAGGGCTCTAGGTCTCCGTCGACGAGGGTGACGGAAGGGACGTGTGTGTTATCGAAGGTCAGCGGGGTTGTGCCGTCGGCAAGGGCTCCCGCCACTTGGCCGAATACCGCGCGCTTGGAGGTTTCGCCCGCAAGCAGCCAGGTGACGCCGGCAGCGGCCGCGTAGTACACGTGGCAACCCGTCCAACCATCGGGACCTGTTGCGGCAAGGTAGAAGCCTGGTTTGCCCATATCCCGGTCGCGAATTTCGGTGCTGGACCACACCACGAACGTGGTGCCTATGGTGGTGACGGTGACGGGTGGGGCGGTAACTGGCCCGCCTTCGCCAGGATCGCCGAGGATTGATTGGATGAGCGTGGAAGGATTGTCCTGGACGGCGGTGACTCTGATTTCCGCTGCATCGGAAAAGCCAACTCCCGTTATGCGTGCCCGACGCTGGATATTGTCGAAGTTGAGTGTTGCTACGTCGCCGGGGGCGAGGTTCGTGTATTTCTGGGAGAGGCTGAAGCTGTACTGCTCCACCTCTTCCCAGGAGTTGTCGAGGG
>JBBQMJ010000210.1:0-6259 GCA_038328815.1 Fimbriimonadales bacterium
ATGCTCTGGGGGCGGCCTCCCCGACAAGCGTCTGTTCTAGGTACTCCTTTATTTGATCCTCGGTAAAGGGGAGCAGTATTAGCGTGTAGTAATCGTGGCGTCGAACTTCCTCGCGATCATCCCCGCTCAGCATGGACGCCATCTTGGTCAGGCTCTCGAAATAGCTGCTCCGGCAACTAAACACCAGCTTCCCGCACTTGGTGCCCGCATCAGGCTGGCGGCGGAGCGAAATTGGGATCGCGTCCCAAAGCATCCGTAAGAGTGCCTGACCCTCGGCAACTCCCAAGTGGACCAGCAATTCGTCCAAGCCGTCGAATACCAAGATTGCCCGCTCCTCACGTACCCACCTAAGGATCTCCTCTGGAGATATGTTCGTCGAAGCGGTGATTTGCTGAATTAACTCTCTGAGGATAGGCAGCTTGCCATCGGTGAGGAGTACCCGCGCTGCCCGAAGGTCAATGTAAATGGTGAGTGGCACGGCGTTGTCGTCTTTGACTTTCCCAAGCCGATCCCTCACGAAGCGTTTAAGGAGCGTCGTTTTTCCAATGCCGTATTCGCCTAATATGATGGCGTTTGGCTGTGCTCCACTATCAGCCCATTCGCTAAGCATGTCTAGGGCGGGTGAGTCGATATTAGGTTCTTGGGAGCCAGCTTTCAAGTCATCGGGTCGTTGAATCAAACCCTGCACTGCCCGTCCCCCTGACTTTGCGAAATAGGAGTCACAATTCCAATCTGCAAGCGACTCCAGTCGTGCCAACGCTTCAGGAGTTCCAGAACTTGCGGAAAGCAATTCGACCAACCTCGGTTCCAGCCTTTCGACAACGTCCTGGGCGACGAGATTCAGCCTTCGTTCGCTAACGTCCAACGTTTCGAGGTCAGCGAGCGGGCCCAATTTAAGCTTGCGATAACTCTTGAGAAAGGAGACCGGTACCAATCTCGCCCTATGTTCGCTGAGCATGCCCATCAGTTCTCTATTGCCCAGCAACTCAACGGAGATAACGACAAGAATGAGCGCACTTTCACCTAGGATTTTCTTGCGCTCTGTTTCGGTGACAGTACCAAGTGGCAAATCATGAATGGCCCGCGGCACGTAGGTAAACCCTCCACCGAAAACGGGCAAGAGCTTCTGCAATTCTTCAGCAAGACGCGAACTGGGTGCGTCCTTCTTATGCCAAACAATGGCGACTTTGACCTCGCTAAGGCTAATCGCCTGAGAAGCTATGTGCCCATCCGAGCCGCGGTCGCTAACCATTTGGGCAAGATTCCCCACGACATCAAAGCTCATGACAAGGGAAGCTACGCGGTCGTTTACCGGCGTTTGCTTACGATCGTCGGATGTGATTTCAAAACCGTGCCCGTCTTTCGCCTTTCTCAAACGGTCGCGGAAGAAACGAAACTTCTCGGCGGACTCCGTCGAGTCGTCACCGAACATTTGCCGCAAGCAAAGCCCTAGAGATGCCGATTGTTGGTCGCCAAATGCGCAGAGACAGACCTCAAGGAGCTTTGTGTCGTTCTGAGAAAGTTGGATATGCGGCAAGACTCGCTCTCGCACAGTTTGAGGAGTAATGAGAAACGGACCAAGCTTAGCCATTGGTGCACACCTTCTCCAGTCGATCGTGAATGGCCTGAAATAGGGCCAGTTCAAATTTGTTCTTAGTGCCCTTGCACTCCTCGTAACTCTTGCCCTGCCACTGAAAAACTTGAAGCTTCTCAACCCCCTCAAGATCCTGGCGGACGAAGTCAACGCGCTCGAGCATTACCGGCAAAATCACTTTGCCGGGCGTGGACAGAAGCGTCTTGAGTTCTTGTGCTTTGATATAGCCGCTCGCGAAGAAGGCAGGACTCAGGAACAACAGCCCGCAAGGGCAGTCCCTTAGAGCTTGTTGGATGACCTCATGCCACTCCTCTCCCGGAAGAATTGAACTATCTCGCCAAATCTTGAACGTGAAATGCGTGTCCGCTGCAAAGTAAGTGGTTAGCCTGCCGCAAAGCCGCCCTGCCAGAGTTTGATCTGCATGGGCATACGAGTTAAACGCCTTAATATCAACCATCGAGTTATTGTAACACACGTTTCACACGATTAACACACGGATGCTCTTATGGACCCACAAATCCTTAGGACGCTCCTCGAAAATCCCTGTTGCGAATACCTGATGTGCTCACCCGTGGGGTCACCGATTGACTTAGGGTCTAGCATCGACCGGGTAAACTTGAACCTATGCCCTCCCATATTCGAAACGTCGGCATCATTGCGCATGTCGACCACGGTAAGACCACCCTGGTTGATGCCATCTTTAAACAGGCGGGCACCTTCCGGGAAAACCAGCACATGCAAGAGCGTGTGATGGACTCAAACGACCTTGAGCGGGAGAAGGGAATTACGATTCTCTCCAAGGTTGCAAGCGTCCACTATCGCGACTATAAAATCAACATCGTCGATACCCCCGGCCACGCCGATTTCGGCGGCGAAGTCGAGCGTGTCCTCAGCATGGTCGACGGCGTTCTGCTCATTGTCGATGCGTGCGAAGGCCCCATGCCTCAAACCCGATTTGTCCTCAAAAAAGCCTTCGAAAACAAGCTCAAGCCCATCGTCTGCGTCAATAAAATCGACCGCGAAGGCGCACGCCCCCTCGAAGCCTACGATAAAACAATCGACCTCTTCATCGACCTAGGCGCAAGCGAGGAAGACCTGTTCTTCCCCCACCTTTACACCTCAGGTTCAGGCGGCTTCGCCCGAGTTTCACCAGACGGCGCTGAGCGCGATATGCGCGAGCTGTTCGAGATGATCATCAACTCCGTGCCTCCTCCCGAAGTGGAGAGGGACGGGCCGTTCCTTCTTCAGGTCAACAACCTGGACTACAGCGACTACCTAGGCCGCATGTTTGGCGGAAAGATTCTGCGTGGAACCATCAAGATCGGCGATCGCCTTGTCTTGCTGCGCGAAGGCAAGTCGGTTGGCTTCAATGTAACCAAGCTTTGGACCTACGAAGGCATCCAGCTCAAGGAAGTCACCGAATTGGCCGCAGGCGAAATCGTGATGATGTCCGGCCTGGACAACGTCCTCATCTCCGACACCATCGCCCACCCAGATGGCGCCCAAGAGCTCCCAGCCATCAAGGTAGAGCCAAGCACGCTGAGCATGAACTTCTATGCCAACAACTCGCCCCTGGCGGGCAAAGATGGCGGCAAGTTCCTCACGATCCACAAGATTCGAGAGCGCCTGCAGAAGGAAGAGGCGGTCAGCGTTTCCATCAAGATCGATCCGGAGTCCGCTGCCGACTCGGTAAAGGTTTCAGCCCGGGGCGAACTCCAACTCGCCATTCTCATTGAAACCATGCGGCGTGAAGGCTACGAGATGCAGATCTCGCGCCCACAAGTCATCTTCAAGCGCACCACCGAGGGCGTTATTGAAGAGCCGTACGAGATCGTAACCCTTGAAATGCCGGAAGAGGCAGTCGGTACCGTAATGGAAGACCTTTCTCGCCGTAAGGGCGAACTCCGCGACATGGTGAAGAACGAGAACGGCACGCAGCGGCTGGAATATCTCATTCCCACGCGTGGGCTGATCGGCTTCCGGTCTAACTATCTGACGATGACACGAGGCCTCGGCATCATGTCCTCGATCTTCGATGGCTATCAGCCTTACAAGGGTGAGGTCGCCTCGCGAAGCCAGGGTTCGCTGATCTCGAAGGACTCGGGAAAGCTCACGCGCTACGCTTACGAAGATGTTATGGAGCGGGGCACCCTGTTCTATGAGGTCGGCACTGAGCTTTACGCAGGCATGATCGTCGGCGCTTGCGCGCGAGACGAAGACATGATAGTCAACGCAACCAAGCAAAAGGCAGCGAACAACATCCGTTCGGCTACATCGGAGCAAACCGCCGCCCTCGATCCCCACAAGGATTTCTCACTGGAGCAAGCCCTGTCGTGGCTAAGAGACGACGAGCTCCTAGAAGCGACGCCGAAGCAACTCCGGTTCCGCAAGCGAATCCTGGATCACAGCGAGCGCCGCGTTTCCGAGCGACGATCGGAAGTGCTCGTTTAGGGCAAAAGACCAGGGAATACGGAGACTAATCCGTATTCCCAATTCCTCTATCCCTAGCTCCTTAACTGCGTCGCTTTCGACGTGCAATCAAGCCAACCAGTCCCGTACCCAAAAGGGCCATAGATGCTGGCTCGGGAACCAACTTGCCGCGACCAGCCAAGCTGACCACATTCCCGTTAGAGTCTTGATCGACGGCGCCATAGAAGTTTGTATCCCACGACGTGAAGATGTTGTGCGATGCGTTTCCGTTGACGTCCGAATCAACAAGGCCCATCGTAGCGCCAAGCGGCGTTACCGTGAAGCCCGATTCACTCTGATTATCCTGTGCCCCCGCAGCCGCGTGAGGCACAAAGTCAAAGCGATTCGAAGTCGCATGGTTCGTTCCGCTTTCCGCTAAAACAACCAGTCCGCCACCGCCGTTTACGAAACTCCCGATGTCGCTAAACCGCGCATTGAGAATGTCAATCTCTTCCTGACGAAGCCATCCGCCGTAATCCGATGCAACTACGATCACGCTGTAATTGGTCAGATTAATGGTGTGCAGGTCCATAAATGGGCCGCCACCCGAACCGTCATCTGCCAGGTCATAGCTGAATCCAGCCGCCGTCAATCCGTTGCGAGGATCGCTTTGATCGCCGCCAGGATTTCGAGCGTCAGATACCAGCAACATATTGCCACCGGCGCCGTTTGTAACGTAGTTCACGGCATCCTGAAGGATGTGCTGAGCACCCGTCGTATTCCCACCTACGAACGCGTGATAGTCAGGGTCATGGCCGGTAAGAAAAATTCCTCCCGGCCCAGCAAGACAGGCCGCCGATAGGCAAAGACCTGCAAAAGAAGCACTGCTTCGAATCCAATTCATAAACACTCCTCTGTGTGAAATACACTAAAGCCTCTCCATTAAATCATGAGCGGATAACTTTGTCAAGAAGACGGATTACCAGTATTTGTCTGGGGATAGGAATAGGGAGTCGGGAAAAGAGGAATAAGGAATCCTGATTCCCAATTCCGTATTCCTAATTCCTGTTCCCAATTCCTTCCCTCAGCGCTTAATCTCAAACGGCCAAGACACCTTAAGGATCAAACTCGACCGAGTTCTCGGCGAGTTCGGATCGCCAAGGATCAAGAAATACTCCGCCCCCGCGTTCCCACTTCGCTTGAACGCGACGTAGGCATTGATATCGCGGCCCTGCTTAACGACGCGGCCATTGATCGCCTTGTCATTGCCCATATCCCAGTTACCGCTCGCGATGACCTGATCCTGGGTGGAATCTCCAAGCTGCTGGCGGCGGACCGTGCCATTGACCTGAAGCTTCTTCATTGGACGATATCCAATGTCCGCTCCAAGCTGCCGAAACTTCTCGCCTCCAAACATTCCGAAATTGCCAGTGAAATCCACGAAGCGGTATGGATTGTTCCGTGGACGCGCAAGCTGGATCGTTGTCACGTAATCGTCATTGCCCTGATAACGGTCGTAGCTCTGGTCTAGAACGATGACGCTGCTGTCTTTGCGAAACGTGGTCGCAGCGTAATATTCGTAGCCACGGCGGTACACGTCGCCGTCCATCGTGTTGAACAGATGCCAGTTGAAGCCATAGTCGGTATCTAGTAGCTTGCCTTTCTTGATAGGCGTGTATACGTCGGTGCTGCCACTGTAGCCCTTGTAGTTGGTCTGCGGCGCAAAGCCAAGCCTCGGCGCAAAATCATCCGTCACCTCGACGTATTCGTAGTCGTTGTTGATGCCTCCGGCGTTTGTGACAATCCCGGTGTTGTAGCGATGGCCCGATCCCAATATCGTATCGCTCGACGTTTCATGTTGGGCAAAGAACGTGTAGGGCCCGAAGTCTTGCCGATACTGAACGAACGAACCCGTGTTTCGAAGACCCGCCTGCTCAAGATTCGTTGTCGCTGCTTCAATCATAGAATGCGCAGAAAGCTGCCGACGCATCTTGGCCGCTAGTGCATTCTCGCTGCCATAGCTGATGGCGTCCAACAAGCCCAAGTCCGTCACCTTATCAAGTTTGCCAACCGTCTTGAATCCAAGGTCAAACCTTCCAACGTTTTGACTGCTGAAAAGCGGCTCGTCCTGGGAAGTCGTGAAGAACTGCTGGCCCTCAAGGAAAAATGGCCTACTCTCCTACACCTGCCGCGCAAATTGGCTTGCGTAAAGCGCACGAATCCCGTTTGCAACGTTCCGGAAATATGGGTTGGCCG
>JBBQMJ010000211.1:0-6253 GCA_038328815.1 Fimbriimonadales bacterium
CAAAGCCTCGTGACTCTGCGGAGTATACGGAAGCCCTTGGATCATGCCTGCAGGAAGTCCGCCGCCTGTCTCTGTTGACCGAGGCCCTGCTGGAATCCGCGCGATCGAAAGTCGTCGAAGTAGAGCCAATTGACTTAGAAACCTTGGTGGACGAGACTGGGGCAAGGTGGTTAGATCGGTTCCTGCGAAGCAACGTTGACCTAGTCGTCAAAACTGAACCCGCGCGAGCCAAGATCACAGCAGAGGAAATGTCATGCGTGCTTGACAACCTGTTGGAAAACGCTCTTCGCCATTCGCCCGCGGATTCGTGCTGCCACATGTCGCTAGAGGTTGCACAGTCAGACATTACAATTTCTGTTGCCGACATGGGACCTGGCATTCCAGATGGAGCCCGCCAAGATATCTTCGAGCGCTTCTTCCAACTCGACCCTGCCCGGTCTGCGGGCGGATTCGGCATTGGCCTCTCGATCTGCAAGAGAATCGTCAATGAGCGCGGGGGCGACATGCGCCTGGGCGACACATCGGTCGGCACGAGCATTGAAGTAATCCTTCCACGAGCTTGACTGGCGCGCTAAGGCTTATCGACCGTGTACGCGGCGATCATAAGGAACATCTCATCCTTCGTCATCTCCCCGAAAGTGACTTCTTGAGGAGGCGAATTCGGATTCCTGGGATTGTCTGCCGAGTTATCGTAAACGGCGTCGATGTGAATCTTTGATCCCTTCGGAAGGTGCAGTGGCTCCTTCAAGACGTAATTCATTTGCCAGTTAAAGTCCCAGTCATCGATATAGACCAAAGGAATCACTTTGCCATCGGGCGTCGTTGCAATGGCCTTCATCGATTTGCCGAGCAAGTGCATGTGTGGCATCACGGCATACACCGTGATCGGCGCCGGGATTGTGCGGTTGAATTCTGCCCTATAGTTTTTCTCACCGGCGGGAATGTCAATGTTGAAGTTGAAGTTCCATGAGAGCAGAACCTCCTTCTCGATCGGCTCCTTAGCAAAGTAAACGCCAACCCGTGTTTGATCTGTCTCAGGCTTTCCGCTCAAATGATAATGGACCTGCACGACAATCGTCGCGCCCGGCGCAACCTTGAATGCGGTCCCATCTGGAGTCTTGTGAGGGCGGAGTCCCGGCGCCCATCCGCCCAACGATCCGCTAGGCATAAAGCCGACGCCGCCAAAACGTGTGTAGCCCTCCTGCCCGTCCGTATTCTTCGCCTCAAGTTTTTGAGACATGCCCTGATTGTCCAAATAAACAATCACGTGGTGGACGACCTTGGTATTCCCCGGTTTGACGTCCATCGCCTTAACCCACCTGGCCTCCGGAAATTCGTTCTTGATCACGAAGTTGCGATATAGGTCAGTGCCTTCGGACGGAAGGTTGAACGGTTTCGATGGTTGCAGAACCAGGTCCGGAGTCCCCAATGCCCACTCAGAAGCAAACCCGCTGACCTTAGGTTCATCTTTAGCGTTGCCCCGAGGCGCCCCGTTTGCATCCCATGCCTTCAAAGTCTCCAAATCGCTTGCACTGAGACGCTTGGCATCGCGAAACTCTCCAAAGCCGTCGACCGCCTTCCAAGGCGGCATCTGTCGCGTCGTCGTAACCTGAGCGATCATCCGCGACCACTTCTTTGCATTGTCGTAGCCAATGAGTGAAAACGGCGCCACCTCACCCGGGCGATGGCATTCGACGCAGTTCTTATTCAGAATCGAAGCGACATCCGCAGCGTAGGTGACCTTCTTCAACGCCTTGGGTTTAGCTGGAGTAGGTGCCACAAAAAATGCACAGCCAATCGCTGCAAGACCGATCAGTGCAATAGGCGCTGCCAAGTTCATTATCTTCAAATTACCATGAGGCTCAAGAAAGCGTTTCAATTGTGGGTCGATGGCCTGGTCCTGAGCCTGGAAAGCAGTAGAATTCACGCGTGACTCAAAAGCGTGTTCTGGTGACCGGCTCCTCACGAGGAATTGGCCGGGCAATTGCTCAGAAACTTGCGTCGGACGGCTGGTCCGTGGCCCTTCACAGCACCGCCGAATCCGAGGATATGAAGACGATCGCCAAAGACCTCGGTAGCAGGGTTGCAGGTATCTATTACGCCGATCTCTCAGTAGCAACCAAGGCAACGGAGCTTTTCAAATCAGTAGCTAAAGATGGTCCCGTGCACGCAATCGTAAACAACGCAGGCGTCTATATGCCTATCGACTTTGTCAGTTCCGGCGATGCCTCATTTTCCGCGAACATGCACCGAACGTTTGCCGTGAATTTCGAATCTCCCGTTGCCATGATGAGGGCCGCTTGCCGACATTTTGTCGCGCAGGGCACCGGCGGCAAAGTGCTCAACGTGACTAGCCGAGTTGGATTTAGAGGAGAAGGTGGAGCCGCCCTCTATGCGGCAAGCAAAGCGGCCTTGATCAATATGACCCGCAGCCTCGCGGTCGAGCTTGCGCCAAAAAACATAAGGCTCTTCGGCATCGCGCCAGGTTGGGTTGATACGGCGATGGCCAGGGAAGGCATGGAAGATAAATTGTCGACGATCCTGGAAGGCATCCCCCTGAACCGTATGGCGACTCCCGAGGACTGCGCCGCAACTGCCACTTTCCTCCTATCGGACGCGGCCGACTATCTCAGCGGAGTCATTATCGATATCAACGGTGCGAGCTACTTCCATTGATCTGCCGCGTCTTTCCTAATGGGATTCCAGTGGGAAATCTCCTCTAAAGATGCTTGCCCTCCTTGCCTCAGCAGTACTTTTCCAGTTGCCGCCGCCTGAGCGGCTGCGCACCCTGTTACCTAATGGAGTGGCAATTCTCGTGGAGCATATGGCGAATCAACCGCTGCTCTCCGTCCAACTTTTCGCCTCGGCGAAATATTCACCCGAGACCGCAGCCACCCACGGGTATCGGCATCTTCTAGAGCACTTGGTAGCCAAGGGAGAAAACGGCAACCTTGACCATCGTCTGGAATCGGTTGGCGGCTTCCTACAGGCGCGAACTCTTCGCGACGTGATGCATTTCGAAGTCAGCGTGTCGCCCCGAGAACTTGAACTTGGACTCTCTTCGATTGGTGAACTCTTAAGGCCGCTGACAATCACCCAAGCCGACATCGATAAAGAGGTCTTGGTCCTAGATCAGGAACTCGGTCTATCAAACGATGCAATGACGCTAGCGTCTAGTGCTTGGAAAGAGGGCTTTGGGGAATCCGGTTTTGATCCCAACGGCGACATTGCCACCATTAAGACTGCCATACCCGAGAAGCTGATGGACCTGAAGGCGAAAACCTTCGCACCCTCGGCGCTAACCCTCGTGATTGCGGGCGATGTTGACCTAAAGGCGACGACCCGCCTTGCAAAAGAGCTTTTCGACATGCCCGCAGATTCATACAAACCCGCCAAAGTCCGCGGTAAAGGAGTGGCTGGGCGAATTGAATGCGAATGCACTGGCGAAGCCAGAGCTGCCTTTAGCGGACCGTTTGGCGGAGTCTCGAATGCTGCTGAAATGAGCGTGGCCTTTGCGCTCGCAAGCGAACTCGACGGCGCGTTTGTGACCTACACGCCCTCTCAAGAAAGGGGCCTAATTACTTTGGGAAGGACCGATCAATCCAGCGGGGTTGGCCTCTACATTGATGCCTTGTCTATCGACAACCTCTACGCACTGGTACCGCGAGGCACTGCACTCGCCAGAACTTGGCTACAAAACCAACTCGCGAGGCCGGAAACAAACGCGAGCCTTCGTGGTCTATTAATGTCGCAACGCCGCTCGGCAAGCCCAGAGGAGTTCCTAGATAGCCTTGACATGGTCGATGTCCTATCCTTCGAAAGCGCTTTCAGTGCATTTTCAAAAGAACGTGCCGTAATTTCTGTAGGTGTCCGATGATTCTGGCCGCGATTCTCGCAACCACCATCTTCCCAGGCCGTTTCGTTGAACTGCCAATGCCAACCGCGACTTCGATCAATGTTGCGATCGTCGTGCCGCTCCCGGCTTTTGGGGCTAGAGACAGGGCCGTCACCAGAGTTCTTGGAAGGGCACTGCTAGAGGGAACCGATGAATTCACAAAGAACCACATCCGTGAACTCACCCACGGATCGGGCCAATCAGTCAGCTGCTCCGTGATGCCAGATCACATTCGAATACAGTTCGGCTTCGCCCCCCAGGACTTCGCCTCGGGGCTGATCGTCGCGAAGTCGATGATTGAGGAAGCGACGCTTTCTGATGATGCGGTTAAGGCAGCCATCGAATCCCTTTCTTACGCAAAAACAAGCTACTGGACAAGGGCGCTGCTTCCAGAAGCGGCCGATTACGATGGCATTAAGTCCTTCGATGTGCGCTTGCTGTACTACCAGTTGTTCAAGCCGGAACGACTTTCTATCGCCGTAAGCGGGCCTTTCCAGCCAGACCAGGCGCGCGACTATTGGGTGAAGCTCTACGAAGATTGGCATCAAAAGTCCGTTCGCAGACTGGTGCCCGGTGTCGGCGCGGAAAAGGGCCTCATTCAAGCTTCCGATCCCGTGACCACCATAGAGCTGGCGGGGCCTGAGTTCACCGGTTCTGATCCCAAGCTTCCTGCGAAACTGCTTGCCATCTATGCTCTTGGAGCAGGGAAGGACTCGGCTCTTTGGCGCGTCGTTCGCGAGCGGCTGAGGATGAGCTATCGGCAGGAAGCCTTCCTGTGGCCGACCGCCGATGGATTCCGGGCTAGGATCGTAATCGCTGTGAAGCCTTCCGATCAGGAAGGAACCTTCGCGCAAGCGGCTCAATCCGCCCTGTTGGAGGATGTCGCTTCCTGGACCGACGCCAACCGAAGCCGAGCCTCGGCCCTTGCTCAATCTGTTTATCTGCGGGGTCTGCCTCTAAACCCGTTGCAACTTCAAGCGAACGGAGTAATTGGGGTTAGTCAGGCTGACCGCACGTTCATGACGGCCTATTGGCCGCTGAAGACCACTAAATTCTGGTCAGAGAAAGACCTTGTGAAATCCCTTCAAGACGTCTCGCTAGACGATATGAGGGACGCAGCGACTGATATTCTCAAGTCCAGTTTGCCGCGCGTGATTTCCGGAATGAACGTTAGGTAGCTTCCTCGAATTCCGGATGTTTGCGGCACAAAGGAATGAAGTCGCAGCTTCGGCACAGCGGCTTGAAGACGGGCACCCTGTCATAGAAATCGTCGCTGGAGACAATCTCGCAGCCTAATCGGTAGATGTCTTCTTCAAAAGTCGATAGCTCATCTGGAGACATTTGGCTGCTTGCCTGCTCGCCCGACCTTAACGCCAAGATGGTCGCCTTGACGTTCTGGTCTGGAAACTGTTTGGAAACGAGTAGTTGATAGCAAGCCATCGCGATGTCGTCGGCGACTTCTTCAGCGCTGACCGATTCCCGGCCCGACTTATAGTCGAAGATTTCAAGCGTCCCATCCTCGTGCTGATCCAGCCTGTCGATGCGGCCAACAAGGCGAAAATGGTCGTACTCGAATTTCAGCACACGTTCAACAAAAAGTGTCTCGCTCGTAACCGTTCTCTTGGACTCACGCTCGATGTGCTTTTCGATGATGTTCTTGCCTTCGCCATAAGCCTCCGCCATTTCTTCGGCATTGGAGAACCCCGCGTCAATCCAATTCTCGTCGTAAGCGGCGATCGCCTGGTCAACTGTCTCCACACCAGTGTCGCCAGCGTTATGGAACTTTTCGAGCACCTTGTGCAGGGTGGAGCCAAATGAGTAGTAACTCTTAGACCGTAAATACCACTTCCCGCGGTCGTCAATATACGTCCAACGGTAGCGCACTGGGCAGGCAAGGTACGTCGTAATCTTGCTCGGACTGAGGATCGGCTTACGGGCCACTTCCCATTATGGATATCCCGTGTAACATTCTCATATGCCGAAAGCGCCGGTTAGGGCTGCAAGTGGTGGTCCGCAACAAATATTGCGGTGCGACGATGAGCGGCATATTGTTCGGCTCATCCAAGTGAACCTGGTGAGACAAGGCCACCATGTGACCGCCACCTATGATGGCGGCGAAGCTATTGGGAACCTTGAGGAGGCTGAAAGGGAGGGGGCCATAGTCTTCGACCGCGCGATCCTGGATCAGTTTATGCCCATGGTCAGCGGATACGACGTCCTGACATGGATTCGAACTCACGAACGCACCAGAAGCAGGTGGGTGGGCCTCTTTGTGCCTGAGGAAGAACGTGAGATGCTGGAGCAAATGCCCTGCCGCGCCGATGTTTACTGGACCAAGCCGTTCAATCCGACAAAGCT
>JBBQMJ010000212.1:0-6243 GCA_038328815.1 Fimbriimonadales bacterium
CGTAGGGTATGAGCGAGCCGGAAGGAAACACTTCGTGTTCCTTCGATTCATAAAATTTGAGGTACTTCTCGCGCAGTTCGCGGACGGTCATAGGAGGCTAGAGGGTACCCGTTGGAGCTTGCGGGAGCCTTGCGTGGCTATGCGATGGCTTGGCATTGCTTGGCATTGCGGTGAAGTCCGATAGTCGTCCGGTGCGGGTTTGCAATTGCAATGCTACGCAGAGCCATCGCAAAATCATGCAAAGCAAAGCTTCTTACAGCTTCGCCGCCGAGAATTTCATGCCGAGGAGCGTTCGGATTTGCGTTAGCGTGAATCCCACCAGAATTGCGCCCATGACCCAGGCCGCTGCCGTTGCGTAGCCGAATTTTAGGAACATGAAAGCGTTCGTCCAGATCTCGATTCCTATCACGTGGGTTGAGTAGAGGGGGCCACCGCCGGTGATGACGAAGATGCCTTCGAAGGCCTTGAAGCTTGCGATGAATACGCCAAGAAGGTTGATCAGGATGAGCGGCTTTAGCCCTGGCATGACGATAAACCAAATCTTGGAGACCCAAGTCGCGCCATCGATATCAGCCGCCTCGTACCGCTCGTCTGGGATGTTCTTCAGCGCTGCTAGATATAGGATCGAACCGGGACCCGCACCGGCCCAGATGCCTGGCAAGACGACGGCGAACATGGCCAATGTTGGGTTGCCGAGCCAGTCGTGCGCCTTTTCAATGTGGAAGCCGAAGTGGTTCAACAGGTCCGTTCCGGGCGCCAGCAACGAGTTGAGAATCCCTGACTCCGATTTCTCATAGAACTGCCGCCATAGAAACGCGATGACGATTGAACTGGTCATTGCAGGCAGATAGAACACGGTTCGGAAGAACACCTTTGCCCGAGGTATTTCGTTCAGGGCAAGAGCGAGGAGAATCGGCAAGAAGAACCCGATGGCAAGGCTCAAACCAACATACAAGAAGCTATTCATCAGCGACTTGTAGAACAGCGGGTTGGTGAAAACGGAGATGAAGTTATCCAGCCCGACCCAGGTTGTTCCTTTCAAGATTCGGTAATCCTGAAACGCTATGATCAGGCCCTTGAAGAGCGGATAGTAGCTCCAGACCAGAATGCTCAGGGCCGCCGGAGCAATGCACAAGGTCACGAAGCGATAGACACGTCCCCGCTTCGCGCCTGCCGGCAATCCATCTGAATGGGCCACTGTTGCCACCGGCCGCCGCATGCGCCAATTGAACAGGGTCACTCCGCCGATGGCGCCTGCGAACAGCAAGAGGCATCCAAGGATGCCAACCGCCCATGCCCGCTGCCTCTGCAGGACCTCGGGCGGCACGTAGCCCAGCAGCTTTTCGTCCATCTCCTTTGCTGTCTCTTTGAGGATGGAAAGGGCGGGTCTGGTTGGATCAATGGTGGCCCGGTCCAGGGCGTTGTCCATCACCAAATACGCCTGCTGGCAGTTGCGGCCGTAAGGTTCGGGGTGGCCGTCTTTGAAGACTTCCTTATTGGCCTCAACGTAACCGGGATCAATGCCGGCGAGCTCATCTTTGTAGCCGAACTTCTCCAGATATGTTGGGTTGACCAGATTGCCCATCCCAAGCTCAACGAAACGCTTGGTATTGATCCGCGCCGCTTCATCGCCTGAGAAATAGCGGATGAATCGCCAACAAGCCTCGAGTTTTTTGGGGTCTTTGATGGTCGAATTGATCGCCCACATGCCGGCGTTGATCTCGTTCGCCGGACCTGCGGGACCGGCAGGCATTCTTGCAATTCCCAGGACCGATGGGTTGATGTCGGTCATGTTCATGACCACGTCGTTGGTGTACGAAAACCACATGGAGACCTTGCCGCCAAGGATGTCTTGGCCAAGGGTTGGTGAGACGGAAGCAATAGGCCCGTAAGTCTTGCCGTCCGCGCCCGTCCACTTTTCAAGAACCAGCCTTCGATAGAAATCGAGCGCCTTGGCAACTTGAGGAGTATCAACAGTGGATTTCCAGAAGCCGCTGGGCGTTGGGGCGACTACATCTCCGCCGGCCTGCCAAACAAAATCAACCCAGTGGTAAGCCCTGCTGCCGGCCCCAGTCTGGAATGCAAAGCCGTTACGTCCTGGCGCAGCTTCGGTGAGCTTGCGACCATCCTCGATGAACTCAGCCCATGTCTTAGGCGGCTTCGAAGGGTCGAGGCCAGCTTGAATGAAGTGGTCCTTCCGGTAATACAAAGCCATCGCCACTTGGAACCACGGCATGGCGTAAAGGTGGCCGTCATAACTGTGTAACACCTTGCTGACGATCGGATTCATCCGCGCAATGCTTTCCGGATTCTTGGCAACAAGGTCGTCCAATGGACGACAAAATCCCTGGTCGATGAAGTTGTAGTACTGGCGGAAGTTGACGTAAAAAACGTCCGGCGGGGTCGCGCCCGCCATTGCCATTAAGAACCCTGACTCCTGGAAGTCACCGCCAAGCTCTAAGCCGCCCGCGTTTACAACTTGAACGTCAGGGTTCTGGCGATGAAACTCCTCAAAGACCGCCCGGCGGGCAAGCGAGCGGGGGTCGGTCGCCTCTTTTGGCGGTATGCCTTGGTAGGCGCCAGCCATCATCGTGACTGTTGTCTTCTGGGCAAAGGCCAGGCATGGGAGGAGACACAAGAGGGCGACAAGGCTCTTCAGAGGCTTATGTGGATAGGGGCCGGTGTGCTCCGTCGCCATCGAATCGGAGTTTAGCAGCAAGCCAACCCCGCGGGCGTTCTACAATTGAACACTATGAGTACCACCGCGACCGCAATCGATTTCAAAGAATTCTTGAAGGGCTTTGCTGAGAACACCTGCAAACAGTATGTTTCGGACCTAACCGCCATTCCCGACGACAAGATCGGCGTCAGCCCGATGGGCGCTGCCAGATCCCCCCTTCACTTTAGCGCGGAGTGTTCCGGCTTCAATGGCATGCTTGTTTCGGCTCTCAAGGGCGAAGCAATTCAGATGCCCGACGAAGATGGAAAAGCAGCCTTCTATGCATCCATCGACACCAAGGCAAAGGCGATTTCTGCAATTGAAACCAGCACGTCCGCCGTCATTGATGCCTTGGGAACGGTTTCTGACGAAGCCTTGCAGACCGAGATCCCGATGTACTGGGGTGGATCGATGCCGCTGTACCAATTCGCCCACCTCGCCATTTCCCACATGGCCTACCACGACGGACAGCTGAACTACATCCAGTCCCTCTTCGGCGATACCGATATCCACTGGAACTAGATTCTATTGAAATGCCGACCAGGGACTTCCTGGTCGGGCACCCCGTTTGATCAGCTGTGGTTCCGGAAGGACGGCACGGGGGCCATCCCTCCCGGGCCGATTGATCAGCGGCGGCATCGGAGGGACCTGACGGGGTCTAGAAGCATTGGGTTTTGGAGCCACAGATCGTTTCGACGAAGTGATCCTGAGCCTGGACGATTTTGGCGTGGCTGTCGCAAAATACGATGGCTGAGCCGCCGGGGTGGGTTTTCGCGAAATGATCGACGGCAGGGTTGAGATAGCCGTCGTTCGTACCATTCGTGTAGCCGTAACCAAATAGGGACGGGCCTCCGCATCCTTCCTCGCCAAGCACCATTGTCGAGGCAGAGAACTCGATCTCCGAGGAGACCTTGCCTGGGTTGAGGCCGGTGCCGGACCACTTGGTCAGATACCCGTTCATCGCGAAAGAATTGCCAGACTCTCGGGCATCCTTATCTGCTGGACTCTTATACACTTCAGCTGAGTTTACGTAGGGAAAGAGCGAGCCTTTCGTCACATCGAACTTCCCTGCGACTCCGTTCCCAAAGGTCGAATAGTAAATCCAGCCGCCGACGAGATCGGTGCCCGGTGTGCCATCGGGGGCCTGTGGAAAGGTGTCGTCACTGTCGTCCAGGTAGAGCTGCATCGCTATTCCTAGCTGCTTCGCATTACTGATTGTTTTGGCATCGCCGGCTGCGGCTTTAGCTCTTGCAAAGACCGGGAAAAGAAGGGCGGCAAGGATTGCGATGATCGCGATCACCACAAGGAGTTCGATAAGAGTGAAGGCAGCGCGATCCTTCAGGGCCATATTCTAAAGGTACTTTATATGCCGCTGGGCCGTTGCAGTGGAAAGTGTGGATGGGTTGTGGATTTCTTTTGTATTGTCGACCCGACCCCGCGGTGCCAAAGGCTCGCTCTCGACGTTATACAAATAATCGGTCACAATGTTATTGGACTTCGCGCGAAAAAACATGTTGACATTCGTGCGCTGTTCCTGTAGACTAACTGCACCGTGAGAACTAGCACAGTGGATAAGACGTCGATGTCGTCGACCGATTCGAGGGCCGACCGCGATCGCGCATTGGAAATGGCGCTCGGCCAGATTGAGAAGTCCTTTGGCAAGGGCGCGATCATGCGCCTTGGCTCGGGCAACCGTGAGGCTATTGAAGCCATCCCAACCGGATCGCTAAGCCTTGATATTGCCCTTGGAATTGGCGGTCTCCCCCGCGGCCGCATCACCGAAATCTATGGCACTGAATCTAGCGGTAAAACGACCCTTGCGCTACACGTTGTGGCAGAAGCCCAGCGTCTTGGTGGTCTTGCACTTTACGTAGACGCCGAGCATGCGCTCGATATTGAATACGCAAGAGCACTGGGTGTCGATATCGACCGCCTATACATCTCGCAGCCCAGCAATGGCGAGGAGGCCCTGGAGATCATGGACTCGATCATTCGCTCGGGCGCTGTTGATGTCGTCGTTCTCGACTCAGTCGCAGCTTTGGTTCCCAAAGCTGAAATCGAAGGCGAGATGGGCGACGCATTTGTTGGCGTTCAAGCGCGAATGATGTCTCAAGCCCTACGTAAGCTTGGCGGCAATATCAACAAGTCCAACACGGTAGCCATCTTTATCAACCAGCTACGCGAGAAGATCGGCGTTATGTACGGCAATCCAGAAACCACTCCTGGAGGCCGCGCCCTTAAGTTTTGGGCTTCCATTCGGCTTGAGGTTCGGCGTGGCGATGCGATCAAGGTTGGCACGGAGCAAACCGGTACTCGCACCAAGGTCAAGGTCGTCAAGAACAAGGTCGCTCCACCCTTCCGAAATGTTGAGTTCGACGTTATTTACGGCAAGGGCATCAGCAAGGCGGGCGATGTGCTTGATATGGCGGCTGCTCGGAACATAGTGACCAGGGCTGGAACCTACTTCAACTATGGTGAAACCAGGCTAGGTCAGGGGCGAGACAACGCGAGGACGTTCCTGGAGCAAAATCCCGCCATATTCCAAGAACTTGATACCAAGGTGCGCGAAGCTTTCCAGGCCGAGAAGGAAGCTTTGACACCCAAGTCAGTTGCGGTTGTGGAAGAAATTAGCGACGAAGAATAGGCTGTGGAGCCCTCTTCCAATGCATTCTCAGCGGCTCTGGAACAAGCGCTTGCCCGTCTCAAAACGCGGGAGCGCTTTTCCGGCGAGATGCGCGCCTGGCTTAGCTCTCGAGGTTTTGATGACGCGGTCACAGAGGAGGTCCTCAGCCACCTGATTCGTCGCAGGCTGCTGGACGATGGACGCGCGGCTGATGCCTTGGTGAAGAGGAAGTCCGGCAAGAGATCGGTTGGTTCTGAACTGCTTAGAACCGAACTCAGCTTGAATGGCGCCGACCCGGCTTTGATTGAAACGGTCCTGGAAGATCGTGGAGGACTGGACGCAGCCTTAGCGGCGCTCTCCTCAAAACGATCATGGAAGCGGCGCGAGCAGGCGGGGCGCTTCCTTATGAGCCGCGGGTTTGCGGAAGAAATTGTGGAATCGGCGCTGGAAGCTGCCTTCGGTCAGCAACAGCAAACAGATTGAAGCCACTTTTGCGGTAGCTTGCTTTTCGGTCTATGAGTTCCTATCGAATTTTGTTTCTTGGCGATGTAGTTGGAAAACCCGGCCGCGCGATCGTGCGCGAGGGACTTCCGAGCCTTGTGGAAACCCACAAACCTCTGTTTGTAATTATTAATGGCGAGAATTCAGCCGGTGGTATTGGCATTACGCCGGACATCGCCGAGGAGTTTTTTCAGGCCGGCGCTCATGCCATTACTCTTGGCAATCACGCTTTCAACAAACGTGACATTGGGCCCTACCTAGAAACGGGCAAGCCCATTGTGCGTCCATCCAACATGCCCCCTGGAACACCGGGTAAGGGACTTGTCGAAGTTGAACGCGACGGCGTTCGTCTCGCAGTTATGAACCTTTGCGGAAGGGTTTTTATGGATCCATACGACGA
>JBBQMJ010000213.1:0-6241 GCA_038328815.1 Fimbriimonadales bacterium
CGCCGCCGCCGTACTCGGATTGATCCAAAGGAAAGTGCCCGCCGCAAACTGGAAGCGGTAGTGCAGCATGCACCGATAAACGGTTAAGAACAAAGGAAGCTGGACAAGCGCAGGTAAGCAGCCGGCGTACGGATTGATGCCGTACTCCTTGTAAAGCTCCATCGTCTTGAGGCCCTGCTCAGAAGCGTCCTTGTACTTCTCCTTAATCTCCTTCGTCAGAGGCGCAAGCTGCGACATCTGCCGTCCCCACATCAGCTGCTTCTGGCTCAAGGGGAAAATGAGGGCCCGCACAAAGACAGCAAGGATCAAGGCAGCAAGTGCGTAGCTGATGCCAGGAACGGCACCCGTCATCTTCACAAGGGTATCAATCAGATTGTAAGCAGGGATGAACCCGTAAAGCTGATCCTTCTGATTCGCCTTGTTCAGCTCGTTCTTGGAATCGTCAAATAGCTTAGGCGCTGCTAAGACTCCAGTTGGCTCCAAGAATGCAGACTGGTCCCAAAGCGGCGTGTCGTGAAGCGGTTTCCACTGAGCCAACAGACCCTGATAAGCCGCATCCATGCGGTTGATTTCTTTTCGGTGAACGCCCGCCCTAAGTTGCGTATCAGCGACAAGAAGAGCGCCTTCAAGCTTCTTCTTATCCGCATCCGCCTGGGCAAGGGTCTTAGCGTTGACTTCCGTATTGAGCTTGCTCTCAAGCGCTCGCTTATTTTCAACAATCGACTGATCGAGTTCCTTCACGTTCTGGGCCCGCATCTCAATGAGGATCTGATCGGAACTTCGTGGCTCAACCGGAGCATTGTTCCGGCTCATAAAGAGGTTGATGGCCAAGAAGACCACCATCATAGGAAGCAGCCACGAGTTGAAGGGATTCGGTTTGCCTTGCGGTTTAGCCATAAGTTGAGTTAATAGTTAGGGGACGGGGTCGTAGCCGCCGGGTCGAAAAGGATGACACCGGCAAATGCGCTTCATACCCATCCAACTGCCTTTCATCAGGCCGTATCGTTGAATAGCTTCTTCGGTGTAGCGAGAGCATGTCGGTTGGTAACGACACATGGCCGGCATGTACTTAAAAGCCACTCTGTAGGCTCGTATCAAGAACACTCCAACTCGCTTGCCCATCTCTCCTTCATAGATACGAACATCGTTGCGATTTCGGTCGAAAGTTCGGAAAAGGCCCTACCCGCAGCCTTCTCGCCAAGGGCAAGAATGTAGTCCAGTCGAGGGTCAATTTCACCCTGCACCGCCCGTATGGCTTCCCTTCCGCGTCTCTTAATTCGATTCCGAACCGCGTGCGATCCGATCTTCTTTGAAGTCGTGACGCCTACGAGTCCCTTTCCTGGCGAGGCTAATAGTCTTCCCGCTGGGCCCGAAACTCGCTTGCCCATCTGATAAATCTGTTCGAACCGGCCCTTTGTCGGACCCTTCGTTATACGGCCAGCCTTACACGGCCCCGTGCACGACGTCGCTTGAGCACGTTCTGCCCGTCCGTGGTTCGCATGCGAACTCGGAAACCATGGGTCTTGTGCCGCTTTCTGTTGTTAGGTTGGAATGTGCGTTTCATGAATGCTCACTTAAATCGTCTTGGTAAGAAGCGAAATTGTACCAGAAATCTTCCACCGAGGGCCAAATCGCGCACATGAACCCCTCGCCTGCTTCCTCAACTGACTCATCCGACTCCTGCGCAAGTCGAACCCCTCGCCTGCTTCCGAGCGGGAGAGGGCCTGTGAGCAAAGCGAACTGGGGTGAGGGTGTCCGGGAAGTCTCGGAAAATTTCCACACGGAGCAAATCACGCCCCTCACCACCCACCCGATCCAAACCCAAGGCTAGGCAATCTTATCAAGGCCCTTCAGGCCTTTCATTAACCAGAAAGCGCCCAACCTCGCAACAACCTAATCCCGACGTTGACAGAGTGCTCCCCAGGGCTGAAGGGCCGCAATAAGATAGCCCAGCCCAACGGGCTGGGTAAGAACGCCACGAAAACCAGCCCTGTAGGGCGCAATATACTTGGGCTAACTACTCCTTCAGAAACGGCCCCAAAATCGCCTCCCTACGCCGACCGCCGACTTCCGGCCCAATCCCCCTCAAAAATGGCTCCCCCGACTCCAAAATCTCCCTTTCCACCTTATCAGCAACGAACTTCCAGAACTCGTTGAGTTGCGCAGTCATTCGCTTATTGCTCTCAATACAGTAAGCCTCCAGCCACTTCAACCGCACAGTAGCTGCTTGCATACTCGCCGCGTCCAAAACCGGAAACGTCGCCGCCCCATCCACGGAACTGCCGTCCCCGAAGTCAAGCCACAACCCATGTGGCTCAAGCAACTTGTCCAACCGACCCTGCTCATCCACCATCCCAAACGTCCGAGTGAACTTCGTCCGCAGCGCATATTCATCTATCCCATGCTTCTCTAGAGTCCACTCCGCGTCGTCGACCGTCTCCATCGGCTCCAGCAGCTTCGCCTCGGCCAGCAACTCGTCTCCAGATGCCCTGAACAGCGCCTGAAAGTAGCCGCTTCGAACCCGGTACCAAGCCTCGCTTGTCGGATGGGCGGGAAACTCATGCCAGTCGCCATCGGCAACGATGTCTTCCAACCGTCCATAAATAGCCCGCACCTGCCCCTCTTCATAATGGCACTGCTCATATTCGACGGATTCGATCATCGCTGTTCCACCGTGGCGACCGCCTGTCGCACTCTTGCCTCACAAATCGGCGTCAACCAAAGCTGAAAAGGTAGTGATCGGAGGATAGAGCTCATCGCAAAGCCGTCAACGATCCATCTCGGCGCGTGAAACGCCGCAGCAACAAACGCCATCAAGAACCATGGCAGTATCAAGTACACGAGGGACCTAATACAGAGTTGGTTTGCTTCCGAAGTAACGCGAAATCCCCGGCCGCTAATACCCCGTCGATACCACGAAGGAGAGCGCATCTGGCAAACAGAATAGTCAACCACCCGCTCAAGCAGCCCCGGCGCGATCCTAACGGTGGCAGCCGCAATAGTGCCGAAGAGAATCGTTAAACCTAATAATGCGCGACGGTAATGGGGGTGAGCTCCCCATTGAATCTCAACGCGAACCCAAAGCCCACTATCCAAACAAGGTATTGAAAGAGGATTTTGACAAAACTTATCTCTCGACCTTCCTAGGCGAGCGGTCATTTGGACTTTACAATGTCCCCCCGATTAGGTCCGCCCCAAGGTCCCCAAGAGATCAACGGAATCGCATTGCTGCAACTGATCAGAAATTGAGAGCTATAGCTTGCTCCGACATAGACGTATCCTTCTGATCTCTCAAGCCGCGCCGTAACCAGCGCGGCCGCTGAAGAATCCTTAAATTCTCGAACGATGTCTTCCGGTATCTCGCTCACCCCTCCACATAGGATCTCAAAAATAATCGTGGGGCCAGAGCTTGCGGTGGCAAAAAACTGAGTTACTCCGTCAATGACAAGTTGAAAGTAGTCACCGGATTCAGATTTAAGGAGGAAAGCAAAGGCGTCGACATTATCGAAAACCCAACCTAGTATCAGAGCATCGTGAACTCTCGGTTCAACAAGCCGGCCCTCAACCACTTGGCAAAGTTGCTTCGCTTTCATAAACCAACCCCGTGAGAGTGGCGTTGTTTAACCATCCGCCTTGCCCTGATCGAATCGCAGAATCTCCAACGCTTCCAATGCGCTCTGACCACGTCCAGGCACGATTCCGTAACACTCATCGTGGCTGAACATAACCTGCGTGCCATCCGAATAACACAGATTCACATTCCAGAAGAAATACAAACCAACGGCAATTACTGCCGCCAACGCTTCCGCTTCGGAAGGTTCAAAAATGTACAGAGTCCGTTGGGCAGTAGGATCGGCTGTCGCCCCAACCCGGTCCCAAACGGCCCTGGCAATGAAAGGCATTTCGCAGGACGAAAAAATGCCGTGGGCGCTCACCCAAAAAGCCGCTTCTCCGCCAGCGTGGCAAAGTGAATAACCGTGTGCTGTCGTGGTCTTAACGCCGACATCGGCTGGCAACCTGGCGACGAATTCTTTATCTAGTGAAATTTCACCTTAAAGAACGTATGCCGAAACACCATGGGCGACTACCCATGCTTCGCTGCTCTCAACGCCGAGGCTCGTCATCGGCCCGTACTGTTAGATGGCATCTCGCGGCGCATCCTCGTATAGCTGGCAACAAGGGAAATAAAAAGTCCCATAACGGCGCCTTCAACAAGCTGCCCGTACCCTTTGCGCCCTTCGACCAACCAGTGGACAACCGCAAAAAAGGGCACGAAGGTCACCACATATGGCCCAAATCTAAGGAAGATCTCTCTCTTGGTCATTCTGTGTTCCGCATTAAGTTCAAGCAAGCTCCGCAGTTACTTTCGTTACATTATAACGCCACTAAGGATGGACCCACAGAACCCCTCGCCCGCTTCTAGCGCTGAGAGGCCTGTAGGATGAGCGACCAGCGAACTGAGGTGAGGGTGTCCAAATCGAAACAGTCCCGTCCGCATCCGTTCCTCCAACCGCCGGGGGGAGGTGGCGGCGTAGCCGACGGGGGCGGTCGACCAAACCCGAAACCGTCCCTTCCAATTAACTCCTCCTCTTGGAAGCGACTCCGTGTCGCGAGAGGAGGAGGTGCCTGACTCAGGGAAGGCGAAGGAGGTCAACTCTGGAAACCATCAAGTCTCTTCCCTAAAGACCTCCTCGCCTGCTCCGCGGGAGAGGAACTGTGAGCGAATGCGAACTGAGGTGAGGGTGTCCAAATCGAAACTATCCCTTCCAATTAACTCCTCCTTTTGGAGCGACTCCCTGTCGAGAGAGGAGGAGGTGCCTGACTCCGGGAAGGCGGAGGAGGTCAACTCCCGTAACCATCCAGTCTCTTCCCTAAACTCCTCTCCTGCTCCGCGGGAGAGGAACTGTGAGCAAGAAGCGAACTGAGGTGAGGGTGTCCTAAACGAAACTATCCCTTCCCCTGCATCCCAAGCTAGGAGATGCGATAGTATCCGAAATCGTCCCTTCCAATCCAAATCCAAAATTCCACCAACGAACCTGCACAGCCTCAAACCACGTCAACCAGACACCTGTTGCATACTACAACGGTGCTCGGCATGACATTCCTGAACAGATTTCTAATATTCCTCGCGCTTCTCGCGAGCCTCATTGCCGCCTCAAGCTGCGGCGGTGCGGCGCCTAGCGCCCTTGCCAACCTCTCCGGCGTACCGCTCAGCATCGATGTCGCCTGGCCCGCCCGCACCAAAGATATCAACCCGACCCCGTCAGCCCAATCCCTCATCGTCGCCCTCCCAGGCGCTTTATCGGATGGCAGCAACTTCTCCTGGGAGATCGACCGCGATGCGGACACAACCGCGCACACCAACCACTACGCCTCGCCGACGAAGATCCTCCCCGGCATCTATCCCTACACAATCACCTTCTATACCGACCCCGGCGGCACTGGGAGCGTGGCCGCCACCGCCAACGGCACCGCAACTATCGACAACGATGGAAACGGGCTCACGACAGTTACCGCCCAAACGACCGTAACGAACGTTCTGGTCCCGACCGGTCAAGGCGTGACCCAAGGCTCGACATCCCAACTGGTCTTCACTGCAACCGATCAAAACAACAATGTGGTCGCCGTTTCTCCCGGCTCGGCAGTCTGGAGCGTTCAAGCCGGATCCGCCAACGTCAGCATCACGCCAGACGGCGTCCTAAGCTTCATCCAAGTTGGCGCGGCCACGGTCGTCGCCACCGTCGATGGCGTCCCATCCTTCCCCCAGACCGTTACAGCAAACTCCAACGGCACTACCGGCATCACCGTCACGATCTCACCCAAAACCCAAACGCTCACCATCCTCGGCCACATTCAATTCGGCGCCACGGTGACCAACGACCCAAGCAACCGCGGCGTGTCCTACAGCACAGTCGATATTAACGGCAAGGTAATCAGTGACGGCCGGATCACTCCCACCGGCTACTACACCCCCCCCGGCATACCCGGCGATCATTACGTGCGGGCGACTAGCAACGCAGATAACACCAAGTTCGATACGGCGACGATAACGGTGATTAATCAATAGCGTGAAAGGTGAAAGGTGAAAGGTGAATAGGGAATAGGGTGTATTGCCAGGGATCTTGACTGTCATTTTGGCAGGAATGTCTCGACGGTTTGGTATGGGGTCTTGCCTTTGTTGCGATAGCCTTGATGGGGTCTTTCGAGGTTGTAGTAGCAAAGCCATCTTTGAACAGCGAGT
>JBBQMJ010000214.1:0-6229 GCA_038328815.1 Fimbriimonadales bacterium
GCCTCCTTGATGTCATTTCCGGTGGCGACGGTGTTGGAAACTTCAACGCCCATGTCGGATTTGATTCCTTGCAGGCCGTCATAGGCAAGGGCGCACCAGCCCGAATCGTTGATCGGACCAGGCGTGATCAACGCAACTTTGAAATCACTCTTCGGCGAAGGAGAAGTTGTCGCCGTACTGGTTGCGGCTGGCTCGTTATTTGTCGTTGCCGCCCCGCCATTACATCCCACTAAAATAAACGCAGAAAGACTCAGAATACTGAGGAACTTAGTCATAGGTCAATTCTACGACTTTCAGCCTAAATAATTCTCGGGCGAGAGCAATTTGCTTGTCCCCGCCCTTGACCTTGCCCAGATTTAAGCGACTTTGTCCTTTGACAAGAATGTGAAGTGTCCGTCGATGTAGTCGACTTCGACCTTCTGATTCTCCTTTAATTCGCCTTTCAGCACCAATTGCGACATCGGATTGACGAGCATATTTTGGATAGCTCGCTTCAGTGGCCGAGCGCCATAAACCGGATCGAATCCTGCGCTAGCGAGGTTACTCATTGCGTCGTCGGTGATTTCAAGCTCGATTCGCTTGTCAGCGAGACGATTTCGCAGGTCTTCGAGTTGGATTCCAACGATGCCTTTGATTTGATTAATGCCGAGGGCTCGGAAAACGATGATCTCGTCAAGCCGGTTTACGAACTCGGGTCGGAAATATTGCTTCACTTCTTCGAGCACCTTGAACTTCGTGTCGTCGAAGCCTGTTTCGTTCACAGGGTCGCCGTAATAATGCGAACCCAAGTTGCTGGTCATGATGATGACCGTGTTCTTAAAGTCCACCGTTCGACCTTGACCGTCGGTCAATCGGCCATCGTCAAGTACCTGGAGCAAAACATTGAACACTTCAGGGTGCGCCTTCTCAACTTCATCGAGAAGAATGACCGAATAGGGTCGCCGCCGCACGGCTTCGGTCAGTTGTCCGCCCTCATCGTAACCGACGTATCCCGGAGGGGCGCCAACCAATCGGCTGACGGAGAAGCGCTCCATGTACTCGGACATATCGATCCGGACCATGTTGCTTTCCTTCTCATACAGGTAACCCGCAAGGGTCTTGGCAAGTTCTGTCTTACCCACACCTGTCGGTCCAAGGAAGATGAAGCTGCCCATGGGTCGCTTCGGATCCTTGAGTCCGCTGCGTGCGCGGCGAATAGCTCTCGATACGGCGATAACCGCATCGGATTGGCCGATGATCCGCTCGTGCAGATCGTCTTCCATTCGAAGGAGCTTCTGAGACTCTGCCTCGACCAGCTTGGTGACCGGGATTCCGGTCCATGACTGGACGATCTGCGCGATCTCAGCTTCGCCAACAACCGGCTCTGCCTTGGTAAGATTGGCCCATTCCTCTTCTCGAACGGCGATGCTGGCTTCCAGCTCATCGCGCTCGGTTTCAAGTTTGGCAACATTCTCTTCGGCGCCGGGGCGCTTGATCAGGTGCTCGATTTCGTTCTTGATCTTGCCCAGTTTGGTGCGATCGCTTCGGACCTCGGCCGGCGGCAGGCTTTGCTGCAACCGAACGCGGCTCGCTGCTTCGTCAACAAGGTCGATAGCCTTATCGGGCAGGCTGCGGTCTGAGATATATCGCTGGGAAAGCGTGACGGCGGCGTTGATTGCCTCGTCCGTGATTTCCACCTGGTGGTGAGCTTCGTATCGCTCACGCAGACCCTTGAGGATGTCGACTGCTTCTTCTTCGGAAGGTTCGCGAACCTTAACGCCCTGGAATCTTCGTTCCAAAGCCGCGTCCCGCTCAATGTATTTGCGGTACTCGTCTTGCGTGGTTGCGCCGATGCACTGCAGCTCGCCTCGGGCGAGTGCGGGCTTCATGATATTGGATGCGTCGATGGCGCCTTCTGCAGCGCCAGCGCCGACCAGCGTATGAAGTTCATCGATGAATAGGATCACATTGCCCTCGGCTTTGCGAACTTCCTCCATCACTTTCTTCATGCGCTCTTCGAACTCGCCGCGGTATTTGGTACCAGCGACCAGTCCAGCCAAATCTAGAGCGACGATGCGCTTGTTTCGGAGCAGTTCCGGAATGTCTCCGCTCACGATTCTCAGCGCCAAGCCTTCAGCGATGGCAGTCTTGCCAACGCCGGGTTCGCCAATCAGACAAGGATTGTTTTTCGTGCGGCGACACAGAATCTGCATCACGCGCTCGATTTCTCCCTGGCGGCCAACGACGGGATCCAGACGGCCTTCTCGGGCCAGTTCTGTATAGTCACGCCCGAACTCATCGAGCGTTTGTGTCTTCGTCGCGCTTGCCGTGGAACTGGCACTGCGGCTACCGGACTTTCCGGATTGGGTTTCATTGTCCTGCAGCGCCATGACTTCGCGTCGTGCTTTTTCAAGCTCAACGCCAAGCTTAGCCAGCACGCGTCCTGCCAGGCCGTCACCCTCTCGGATGAGGCCAAGGAGCAGGTGCTCCGTGCCGATATAGTTGTTGTTTAAATTGCGCGCTTCGTCATAGGCGAGGTCAATTACTCTTTTCGCCCTTGGCGTAAGCGTCATGTCCTGACTCGGGCGAGCGTCGCCCCGAGGGAGCTGCTTTTCAACCTCTGATCGAATTCGATTGAGGCTTACTCCAAGCTTTTCTAGGACTCGCGCCGCGACGCTGTCCGATTCACGCACAAGACCAAGTAGCAGATGCTCGGTGGAGACATAGCCTTCCCCAAACTTCTGTGCTTCTTCTTGCGCGTAGAAAACAACCTTCCTTGCGCGTTCTGTAAAACGTTGCCACATTGTTAGCTCATCACCTGCTTATGCGAGATTCGATTCCTTGAAGGAGCAGGATCGCGGTCTCTATTGACTGCGGTTGTTCCCATTAAGTTTCGATCTCACCTGTATATCTACGCTCTTCTACGAGTCCTCGTTGACTCTCGTCTACATTCCCGCTGTCAACTTTCTGCCCCGCAATTACTCTTGCGCGAGACTTCATTTCGACGCCGTACCAGTCAGACGAGTAGGGTTGCTTTTCGGCTTCACCTACAATTTCAGAGTACCCTCGCACCCTTACTGGTTCCATTGATTATCGGCAAGCGAAGTGTTTGCGATAGATTAGACAAGAAACGATTGTTTTGTTGTTGTTAAATAGGCATTTGGGGCTGGTAGATTTGCGGTACCCGCAGGCTCTGGATTGCTTGGCTTGGATTGCTGCCCGCAGGCTCTGCGTTGCTTAGGGTGGCTTTGCGATTGCTCAGCGTTGCTCGGAAGGCACGTTCCGTAACATCGGCGCCAAATTACGTCCTGGGAAAGGACGGCACGGGGGCCATCCCTCCCATCGCATCCCAGGCAAGGGTGCCTTGATCCGAGCCTGTTGAAGAAAGGGCTCTGGTTAGAGCCTCAAGCATGTCCTTCCAGTTCCAAAACCGCCTTCCGAGCGCTCTCTAGCTCGACCCCCAAATCAGTCAGCACCCGCGCGCCTAAGCCCTTTTCTTCCCGGATGAGGCCGAGTAGCAGATGCTCAGAACCAATTCCGCTCTTCATCGCCTTCGCCTCATCGACGCATAGGCCGATGGCTGCTTTGGCGGAAGCATCGAGGGTCATATCGACGCTAGGCCGTGTTGTCGAATTCGCCCTATGCCTCAGGATGTCTGCTCGAATCTGGTCAAAGCTGAGGCCCAGCTTTTCCAGTACCAGCGATGCCCGGCAATTTGGCTCATGAATCAAGCCCAGTAAGAGATGCTCCGTGGCAACATAACCGTCATGAAGCCCTTGGGCTTCTTCTTGGGCATAGAAAACCGCCTTCCTCGATTCCTCATTAAACCGCTGCCACATGAGCGGATATTACTTCGACTCTTTAAGAGTGCGCTACTCGCCGCCGAGAAACTGACTTGGAGGGACCCGCTCAGTCGAATCTCGTCCACGTACCTCTTACTTCTCCCGGACAGGTGTTCGAAACTTCCGGAAGGACCCGATGGAAATGGGTCCCTCCCATGAAACCAATGTCGTTAGGAGCTGATCTGTTGGACTTTCTCTCGCACGGCCTCGTAACTCGCCCCAAACGTCATGAGGACCCGACGCGCAAAGGTGTCCCGTCCATGCACCATTGCCAACACCAAGTCCTCTGGCTGAGCAACTTCGCGCTTGAAATACCGGGCCCACTCGAAGGCAGAAATCACGTTTAGCTCAGCGCGCGCCAGCACCTCAGGTTTCACGCCGCTAAACTTTTGCTCAACCGCCAATTCCTGTTCGATCGCTTCAACCATGCGCCCAGTGTCGACGCCAAGATCATCGAAGAGTTGCTTCGCCCCGTGCTCGCTCGTTGCAAGGGTTAGGAGAACGACGGCAGGCGACACCTCGGATTGTCGCAGTCGCTGGCACTCGTTCTTTGCCTCGGATAAGACCTTGATCAGGCGGTCCGAAAGCAATAAGCGCGGTTCGGCGCCCTTCTCGACCTGGCCGGCCGAACCGAAGATCGCGAGCATTGCCCTCTTCCAAGCGCCTGGCTTTGGCCGGTCGGCCGAGGATGCCGGGAGCATGGTCCGTCGCGGACCAACAACGAGATGCCACTCTTGACCGAGCTGCGAAGGGTTGATGGTAGGAGGACTGTTTCGTGCCGTTAGCTCGATAACCCTGCTCCGAACTTCTTCCAAAGGCACTTCAAGCCCCTTCACCTCATTCCCTTTGCTGCCAGCCTGTCGGATTATTCCAAGGAGCAAGTGCTCGGTGCCAATGTAATTGTGTGAGAGTTGACGTGCTTCGTCGTAAGCCAAGTCGATGGCCCTCTTTGCCTTGGGGTTAAGGGCGAGGTCCGACCGCGTGTGGGACTCAGACTTAGTGACTTGCGCTTCAATTTCCGTCCTAAGGCTCTCGATTGAGACGCCAAGCTGTTCCAACGCGTGGACCGCGGTGCATTCCGATTCGCGGAGGACGCCGAGAAGCAAAAGGCCGACCGTGATCTGCCCCTCCCCAAGGCGTTGCGCCTCTTCCTGGGCATGGAAGACCGCTTGTCGTGCGTGCTCGCTGAATCGCTGCCACATCCTAGTTTTCTCCCGAAGCAATCGCCTTCTTAAAGGCTGCCCTAACACCTTCAATTTCAATTCCGCTGTCAGCTAGCAGCTTGCTTGCTGGGCCATCACTAATTAGGATGCCGATAAGCAAATGCTCCGGCTCCACTTCTTCGCTATCCCAACGGCAAGCTTCTCTCCAGGACGCAACTAAGACTTGTTTGGTCCGAGGCGACAGGTAAGGCTCAAGGGTATTTGGCGACTGACCTGGGACAAGTTGTCCCTCGATCAGGGCGACTATGTCATCCGGTTCAACACCAAGCGACTGAACGAGATAGGAGGCAGAATTCTCACCCCTAACAAGACTGAGGAGCAGGGTCACCGGCGACATGTAGCCTTGGCATAGGCGCCGGCACTCTTCCCAAGCGCTTTCCAGAATGGTCATCGTTGCTGCGGTGAACCGCCACGAATAGCCCACCTCTTGTGCTTCTGAGGAGGCAGAAAATGGCTGCTGGTGAAGAATCGAGGCAACACCTTGGGTGGACGCCTGTGCTTCGAGCGGCACATAGCCTGAGTCTGGTTCCGCGGGAAGGTCTTCTAAGGCAATCGCTGCCTCCCGCGCCCGCTCAATCCCCGCACCAACTTTTGCAAGAACCCTACCGGCAAGGCCATCTCCTTCGCGGATAAGTCCCAGCAGAAGATGCTGCGTCCCAATGTAGTTATGGTTGAAGCTCCTAGCCTCGGCGTAGGCGAGGTCGATGACTCGCCTCGCCCGGGGCGTAAGAGTCATGTCCTGGCTCGGACGGGCATCTCCTCTTGGAAGGTTTATCTCAACTTCGGTTCGGACCCGGCTACGGGTGATTCCGAGCCGTTCCAAGATGCGGCAAGCCACAGAGTTTTCTTCTCGTATGAGGCCGAGGAGCAAATGTTCGGTGGAGACATAGCCTTCACCAAGGGCCTGCGCCTCCTCTTGGGCGTAGTAGACGACTTTCCTCGCTCGCTCAGTGAATCGCTGCCACATGTAACGGTTGTTTACCTAAGTAGCAAGTCGACGATTACGAGGTTCTGGCTATTTTGTGCTTTTCGGACGCCGAGACGAACATTCGTGGGCTACCGGGGCGGTTCTGGGCTTGTCCCAAAGCGAACGTGAAATCCAAACCCGCCATTAATACTGGGCTTCAGCCGTCTAAACTCTGTCAATGCAAGGGGCTACTAAGGTTGGCGCTCTTTTTATCGTCT
>JBBQMJ010000215.1:0-6228 GCA_038328815.1 Fimbriimonadales bacterium
ACCTGGCTTGGATTGCATTGGCCGCTGCCGGCCGAACGTTTGAGGCAAGTGCAGCTTGTTTCCGGACTGATCGCGGCTTGGGGTGGTGCTTGGTTTATATGGATGCAGGTGCTGAACGCGAAACAGGTAGCGACGAGCGGCTATTGGGTGAATTGGTCGCAGCAGGTGTTCGTGTTTGGAGCCGGCTTGGCGGTGATTGCGATGTTGGCTCTACGGGGTAATCCGGACGCAGGTAAGAACCATCCTGCGACTACACCGGATCCGCCACCGAGCCGCATAAAGATTAGTTGGAGTTGGCTTGGATGGCTTGGAGCCGCTTCGCTACAGTTCTATTTGCTGCACCCGATCGTGATGAGGCTGACAAATGGGCCGCGTATTGTGAACGTCCTTAAGAAGCTGCCTGGGGCACCATTGTTCGCCTGGATGATCACGTTGGTAGGCACGTTTGCCGTTGTGTGGCTACTCCACCTGCTGAACGTGGAGAAGGTTCTGTTCGGAAGGGCGAGTCCGCCCTTGCCACGTTCGACGTCATCCCGAGGAATCGAGGGATCGTGACCAAGAGCACGACGTCCGAACCAATACGATTGCCAATCGGTTGTCATCCCGAACTCGGTGTGAGGGATCTAGCTGGAGTCGCTAATTGGTCGCGTCGGATCCCTACGTCACCAATAGGCCCTGACGGCAAGATTCCTCACACGGAGTTCGGAATGACAGCTCTACTAGCCTATGAGCGCAGTATCAACGGCCTGAACGCGACGTTCAAGCTTCTGCATAGCGCGATCACAGGCGCCTAGCACGCTGTCGGTCTGGCGCGACATCTTGTCGCCCTGGGCTCTTGCAGCCAAAAATGCCACCGTCGTTGCGACGGTTACTCCCGCAAGGAAAACGGCTACTAAACTCAACGCATGTGAGCCCGTTTCCTGAGGAACTTCGTTGTTCAAGTTCTCTTGCATGAATATCCTTATTCGTCAGTTCTATTCGACGTTAAAACAAGCATCGGCGTTTCCGCGTCGGGACTTCAGGTCTTTCCGTGACCTTCTGCAATTATGCCAGGTTCTTAGCAAGGAAGTCGTTAAGGCGCCGTTAGGGTATTTCGGGCTTAGGCCGTCGGAGCCCAACGAGTAAACTGTCGTCTTCATGCTCGACAACCTAGCCCGCCGACTTTCGGGCATTTTTTCTGGACTCCGAAGTAAAGGCCGGCTCACCGAAGCCGACGTCAATGACATGCTGCGCGAGGTGCGTGTGGCACTGCTGGAGGCGGATGTCAACTTTGGCGTTGCCAAGAGCTTCATTGCCCGTGTCAAAGAGAAGGCGGTTGGCGAGGATATTTACGGCAGCTTAAGCGCCGACCAGACCATTATCAAGATCGTCAAGGACGAGCTTACGGAGATGCTGGGCAATGAGCCCGCTAAGTTCGCCTGGGCGCCAAACCCGCCGACGATCATTTTGATGTGCGGCTTGCAAGGTTCTGGTAAGACGACTACGTCCGCGAAGCTTGCGAAGTGGCTAATTGACCAAGGCAAAAAGCCTATGATGGCGGCTTGCGACATTCAGCGCCCCGCCGCAATCAAGCAGCTCCAGGTTCTCGGCGAAGCGCTTGACGTTCCAGTGTTCGCCAAGACTGATGGCGCTAGCCCCGTCGCGATCGCCAGGGAAGCCCTGGAGCGATGTAAGTATTTGATGCTTGACGTGCTGATCGTAGACACCGCGGGCCGCTTGCAGGTTGATGATGCCTTGATGGCCGAACTCAAGCAGATCAAAGACGCTTTAAAGCCGTCGGAGTCATTGCTCGTCGTCGATTCCACAACCGGGCAAGAGGCGGTCAACGTAGCCAACGCGTTCAACGAGCAGATTGGCATCACAGGTGCAATTTTTACGAAATTGGACGGCGACGCTCGTGGTGGAGCGGTTCTAAGCGTCCGAGAAGCCACCGGCGTTCCTGTTCGGTTTGTTGGCATTGGAGAGCAGACCGATGCCTTAGACCTCTTCTATCCCGACCGCATGGCCCAGCGCATTTTGGGCATGGGCGACATTCTCGGCATCATCGAGCGGGCAGAGCTCGCAGTTGATAAGGATGAGGCGCTTTCGCTTGAGGGCAAGCTCAAGAAGGGCAACTTTGACTTCAACGACATGCTCATGCAGTTCGCGACTATGCGCCGCATGGGGCCGATTAAAAACGTTCTAAAGATGATCCCAGGCCTCAGCACCAGCATTCCCGAAGAGGCGCTTGAAAGTCTTGACGACCAGCACGTGAACCGCATCGAGGCGATCATCCTCAGCATGACTCCCAAGGAGCGTTCCAACCCTGATCTTATTAATGGATCGCGTCGGAAGCGCATTGCCAACGGTTGCGGTCGCAGCGTCGAAGACGTCAACGGGCTCATTAAGCAGCTCTACGAGATGCGAAGGAACATGAAGCAGATGGGCAAGATGCAGCAGCGGATGAATAAGATGGGTCGGCGGCGGTAAGTTCTTGAGGGCATACTTCGAAGTGAATCAGGAACCTCGATCCAGCGTTGTTGTGACGGTGCCCGGGAATCTAATCAGAGACTGGGATTCGTTCCACACGATCTTCCACCAGACATTTGGATTTCCAGAGTTTTACGGGCGAAACATGGATGCTTGGATCGATTGCATGACATGGATGGATGAGCCTGGCGGAGACATCTCTCAGGTCGCCGTGAAACCCGGCGAGGCTCTGATCCTCAGAATTGAAGGAGCTCAAAAGTTTAGGAGCGTGTATCCGAAAGGCTGGGAAGCCCTCCATGAATGCACTGAGTTTGTCAATTTCCGCCGAGCGGAAAAGGGCCTCCAACCCTACTTGGCGATCATGTCGCTATAACGGTACGGCGCCCACTTCCCTTTCTCGGGCATGTCATTCCGAACTCCGTGAGAGGAATCTTGATGTCAGAGTTAATTGTCATATGGGTGGCCTCACGGATGCAAGTAACGGGTCCTGATTAGGTCCCTCACACGGAGTTCGGGATGACAACTGGTGGAGCATGCAGGCTATTTTTGGCAAAGACTGGATATAATGAGCGGTTCGAGTCGTGGACGCCTAATTTAAGTTGCGTCCCAACGGCCGATTAGAAGGAATTCAATTTAGAAGATGGTAAAGATTCGACTTCGGCGTATCGGCACAAAGGGCCGACCTTTCTACCGCATCGTTGTGGCCAAGAGTTCTGCGGGCCGCAATGGGGCGTTTGTTGAGACTCTCGGAACCTACGATCCGCTGGTCAAGCCAGCTGCCATTACGTTGGATCAGGAGCGTGCTTTGCACTGGCTCATGACTGGCGCTCAGCCGACCGAGACCACTGCCCGTCTTCTGAACAAGGTGGGAGTGCTTCCGAAGTATTTCGAAGCCCGCCCAACCGCCAAGAAGTCTTACTCTTTCCTGGACAAGCGCACAGCCGCTATCTCGAAGCAGTCTGCGCTCGAGACTCCTGCCGAAGCTCCTGCGAAGGCTGCTAAGGCTGAGCCGGTTGCTGAAGCCGCCCCAGTGGTTGCCGAAGCCGCTCCGGTCGAGGAAGCTGCTGCCGTTGAAGAGCCAGTAGTCGAAGCGGTTGCCGCTGACGAGCCGGTTGTGGAAGCCGAAGCCGCCGCCGCTGAAGCCGTTGCTGAAGAGGCGCCCGCCGCCGAAGCCGAGAACGCCTAATGAGCTACCGACCATTTGTTGAAGCCCTGGTGAAGTCGGTAGTCGAGCACCCAGACCAAATCGAAATTGAAGAAGAGTCCGAGATGGGCACCCGCACATTCTTCGTGAGATGCTCTCCTGAGGACGTTGGCAAGGTCATCGGCAAGAGCGGCCGAGTGGTCAGCGCCATTCGATGCGTTGTCAGCGCTGTAGCTGCCAAGTCACGAGAGAAGGCTTTCGTCAAGATTGTCACAGACTGACTTAGCCTAGATTTTATGCCTCCAGACTTTCAGTCTGGAGGCTTTTTCATTCATTAACCAATGCCGACAGAAAACCGAGTTCGAGTAGCCCAGATCGTCGGCACCTTTGGCCTCAAGGGCCAGCTCAAGGTCCAGCCCCTTACCGACTTTGTCGAACGTCTAGAAAAGGGCCATCGGCTGTTTCTAAAGGGCGAGTGGATCGAGGTAGAAGAGTGCTCCTGGCACAAGAACAAGCCGCTGCTTCGCCTTTACGGTATCAACCACATCGCCAAGGCGGAGCTTTACAAGTGGGAATATCTTGAGGCCTTGGCTGACGAGCGGCCAGAACTCGATGAAGACGAGTTCATCACTGAGGATTTGATGGGCCTTCGCGTGGTGACCTCTGGCGGCGAGGAACTGGGGATTGTCGACGAAGTCCTTCCCTACCCAGCGCACGACACATTGCGGGTGAGCGAGATATTAATTCCAATGGTGAAGCAATTCGTGAAGTCGGTGGATTTGAAGGACAAGAAGATTGTCGTGGAGTTGATTGATGGAATGAGGCCGGGCGAAGACGGCGCCTGAGTCAACCTCGCCCACTGTCATTCCGAACTCGGTGTGAGGAATCTCGAAGTCAGGGTTAATTGCTTCCAACTCGTTAGAGCAGTTTCGCCAAGGTTCTTCCAATTTGCTTGTCCGTCTAGATTCCTCAAACGAAGTTCGGAATGACAATCACGGTACCTTCAGCAGGCGCCGCCAGGTTCAAAACAGGTACACTCTAGTCTATGTTTCTCGATGAAGCGGTCGTGGAGTTTTCATCCGGCCGGGGCGGCTCGGGGGCTGTCAGCTTTCACCGGGAGAAGTTCGTTCCCCTTGGCGGCCCCAATGGGTCCGATGGAGGCAAGGGTGGCGATATCATCCTCCTCGCCGACCGTAATAAGCGCACGCTCTACGACTTCAAGCTCCACCCCAAGTTCGAAGCGGCCAACGGCGAGCACGCGCAGGGCAACAAGCGCGGCCGCGATGGCAAGTACACCGAGATCAAGGTGCCAATCGGCACCGTCGTCACCGACGACGAGACTGGCGACATCCTGGCTGACCTTGCCGTGAACGGCATGAAGTACGTAATCTGCAAAGGTGGCAAGGGCGGAAAGGGCAATATGCACTACACAAGCTCGATTCGCCAAGCTCCTAACTTTGCTCAAAAGGGAGCGCCGTCAGAATTTCTGCGTGCGCGTCTTGAACTTAAACTCCTCGCAGATGTCGGCCTTGTGGGTCTCCCTAACGCCGGCAAGAGCACGCTGATCTCGCGGATCAGCATGGCAAGGCCAAAGATTGCCGACTACCCATTCACGACCATCGTGCCGAACCTTGGCGTTGTTTACTTTAGAGGCGAGAGCTTTGTTGTGGCCGACATGCCGGGGCTCATTGAGGGTGCCAGCGAAGGTATTGGGTTGGGACACCAGTTCCTAAAGCATGTTGAGCGCAACCGCATTCTAGTTCACGTGGTCGACGCGATGCCGATCGACGAATCGGATCCGATCGCTAACTATGAACTGGTCGAAAAAGAGCTTAAGCTCTACTCGGAAGACATATTCAAGAGACCCCGAATTATCGCCTTGAACAAAGTCGATCTAATACCCTTCGGCGATTTCGATGCCCTGAGACAGCGCTTTGAAGCCCTTGGCAAACCCCTCTTCCCTATTTCCGCTGCTACTGGCCAGGGTCTGGACCCATTGCTGCATGAGCTCGTAAACATCCTCGAGGAAGCGTCGCCGGACGACGTACCAGTCATGATGCCGACACTAAGGCCGCTTGGCGACCAGGCTTGGGACGTGGTCAAGCGTGGCGATCACTTTGCAGTCACTGGTAAGCGCATTGAACGCATGGTTGAGATGACGGATCTTGCGAATGACGAGGCCGTGCGGTATCTTCACCGTCGGTTGGCAAGAATTGGCGTGATTGAAAAGCTAAGAGAGATGGGCGTTGAAGAGGGCCAGACGGTCAGCGTCGGGGATACGGCGTTTGCCTTCACGGACGACCTATGAAGATCGGAGTCCTCGGCGGCACATTCGACCCTCCTCACATCGGACACTTGGCGATAGCCAAGGCTGCCCTTGAGACATTGGAACTGGACGAAGTCCTGTTCATGCCCGTTTCACGAAACCCGCTCAAGAAGAACCAAAAAGGCACGCCAGCAAAGCATAGGCTTGAGATGGTAAAGCTTCTGGTTGCAAACGAACTGAAAATGGCGGTTTCAGACCTTGAAGTGACGCGGGGCGGGGTTAGTTATACGGTGGATAGCCTTACAGAGCTTCAAATGGCTCAGCCGGCTGACTACTGGTTCCTTCTCGG
>JBBQMJ010000216.1:0-6222 GCA_038328815.1 Fimbriimonadales bacterium
CTTTGAGATGGGACGGGTTTTTGGCAAGCGTGGCGGGAAATACTCGGAGAACCGATACCTTGCTGCCATGAGTGTTGGCGCTATGAACCCTGCTGCCAGGCAAAACGAAGCGCCGGTGCAAGCGGATTTCTTCAGCCTAAAGGGCGTGGTGCTGGACGCACTTGGATCGGTGGCCGAGAACGCATCCCTGAATCCAAATGGAGATGATGCTCGATACCACCCGACCCGCCAAGCTGAACTCCTAGTCAACGGCAAGGCGGTTGGCAGGCTTGGACAGATCCATCCTGACATTGCCGAGACGCTTGACCTTTCATTTGAAACCGTCATGGCGGAGATCGACTTGGAGCTTGCTTTAAAGGCATCCGGGTCCGCGGTGAGTTATAAGCCAGTGAGCAGAAACCCCTCGGTTAGGCGCGATATTGCGATTCTGATCGACAAGAGCAAACCATATACTGAGGTCGAAACAGCCGTAAAGAAGGCTATCGGCGATGTGCTTGAGAAGGTTTGGCTCTTTGACGTCTATGAAGGCAAAGGCATTCCGGAAGGGAAGCATTCTTTGGCGATTGCAATGCAGCTAAGGAAATTCGGCGAGAACTTTACGGATGAGGAAGCGAACCAGGTGCGGGAGAAAGCCGTTGCGGCGCTTGCAGAGCTTGGGGCGACGCCGCGCTGATAAGGCGCTGACCGGCAATTCCGGCTAAGGTCACGACAAAGATCGACCGCATGGCCATGGGCCAATAGTGGTAATGATCGAATTCTTTCACGAAGGCCATTGGCAGGTATGTGAGGATTGATAGGGCGAGGGCGGCAAACGCAACGACCCACTGACGCCGGGCTTCGACATATGCGGCGGTATTAGCGGCAATGCTGAGAAACAAGATATACGGCGTGATGGTCATCAACATTAATGGCCCGTCGCTGAGATTTGCGATGAGTTGTTTGACATCCATCCCGGCTGGTGCCACGTAGCCCATGATTTCGAAGAAGACGCTGATGCCGTGGCGCATCTGTTGGGCTTGGTAGGCGGAAGTGCCCGCCGGAATGATCGCGTGGCGCAAGGCAAGGTAGCCGATGAGCAAGCCCCACGCGGCAACGGGGAGAAAGAGCCTCGCCTTAAACCCTCGGAGTCGGAACGCTAGGTACACGCCGGTCAGAGCTGCGGGGAGCATGACTGCTTGTTCGTAGCTTGCAAGCGCCAAGGCGGCAAAGATTAGGCTCAAAAGCGGCCAAAGCCAAGCCGGAGGCCGCTCTGGCGCGGCTTGGACGCTAGTGCGGGTTGCGGGCAAGTCGAGCGGTGTAATTTCTTTAGTTTCGCGAATCGAGTGGAGGCGTTCGTATCTCGCGTACGCGGCCATGCTCGCCATTGCAAAGAACGCCATGACGGTTGCGGTCCGGCCGGGGAGCCATCCCTCAACTCGAAATCCAAGCGGCGATTCGCCCTGAAGCTCAGTCGCGAGATACACGCAGAGCAAAGCGCCAGGTAAATATTTACGCACGTCCAAGCGGTGCCTTATCATGCCAGCAAGGAGAATCAGTCCGCAAAGTAGGTATGCGGGCTTAACCAAGACGTAGCCATCATCAACCGTCCACAAGGCAAACAGGGCCGCGCAAAGTGCGGCAAAAGGCAGGCTGTCAACAAATTCACGTACGAACCAGAATAGGGTGAAAACGCAGCCAATGCAGATAAGTGTGTTGGTCCAGCCGTAGCCCGCCTCATCATTCCCGTACAGAGCGTTATCGATCTCAAATGTTAGGGTTGGAACTGGGCGATAGAAGTGGTTGCCCAAGGGCCAATCGCCCGTAAACCAGCTAAGCGGTTGGTGCCTTTCCCTAATGGTTTGAAGGAGGAAACTTGTATCGGAGTCCTTGAGTAAGCCCGTGCCCTTTGGATGGTTTAGGGCGATGGGGACGCACGCTAATATGACCACCAGAATCGCGATCATCCATCGGCTCACGGCAGGGATTATGAAGCAACCGGTACCCGAATGCTTTCGAAATTGGGAACGACGCTTCGATTGATCTCGTTTTTGAGTTATATGAACCTTCGATGGACCTTTCTATGCGCCGCCTTATTGATTTTCGCCGAGGGCGCGTTTGCCCAGGACCCCGCCACGCTAGTCGGCAAGCCGATGCCCAAATTTTCAATGACCGATCTTTCCGGCAAGAGGCTGACAAACGCGAGTCTTAAGGGAAAAGTGATCGTGATGGACTTCTGGGCCACGTGGTGCATTACCTGCCGCCACGTCTCGCCGATTGTTGAGGATTTGCACCAGAAGTTTCAGTCGAAGGGTCTCGTAGCGATAGGGGTCGATGTGGCGGAGAAGAAACCGCATGTGGCTGCGCGCTACAAGAAGTTGCACCACTACAGCTATCGGTTTACGGAAGACAACGATAAGTTTGCCACTTCGATTGGGGTAGGTCCACTGCCCACGGTGATCGTCGTTGATCGGAAGGGCATTGTGAGGCGCGTAGAAGGCGGCTACTACTCGAACGAGAGTGTGGATATGGATAAGCTTGTTGCGAAGCTGATTGCGGAGAAGTAGGAGAGCGGTTTTGCGGTATTACGGTCTTTAGCGCGGGCCTCGTCAACCGCAATACCTGAATAACGTAACACCGCAATACCGATAAAGCGAATCCCCGCTTAACTAAGCGGGGATTTGGTTTAGTCTACAGGCCTCCGTCCCCGGGCCCGCCACCACCAGGTTCGCCCGGGGGTGGGCCACCGGGGCCGCCACCGTCAGGTCCGCCGCCCGGTCCACCGGGACCACCACCGCCAGGGCCGCCTCTTCCTCCAGGGCCGCGGCGCATCAATGGCAGCTTAAATGGCTTCCCGATCATTGACGTCCACTTGGACTTCTGGTCGTTGGTTAAGAGCGCTGTGACCTGGGCCAGAACCTTTGCCCGTGGATCGGCAGCGCCATCCTGCGGAGGTGGGCCGCCTTGGCCGCGTTGTGGTCGATTCGCTTCAAGGACTCCTTTGATCTTCTCGACTTGATCATCGCTCAGCCCAAGCTGCTTGACAACGTCGGGCCGTGTGAAGGCGCGCGGGCCCATCGCTTGCAACTCGATTTCTGTGAAGCGCTTGAACTGATCCGCATTGAGGATGGCCTTCAGCTTCTTCATTTCTTCTTCATGGCCGCCACCGGGAGGGGGGCCGCCTTCGCCTTGGTCACCGCCGCCACGTCGCTCCATGCCTTGGCCGGGAGCCGGGTGCAATGCTTCAAGTTGGTCGATTTGTTCTGGGGTGAGCCTGAGTTCGGCGGAGACTCTTGGATTCAGCAACAGTCCAATGCCGCCCATTGGCGGTCCCTGTCGCATACCGCCCATTCTTGGAGGTGGCGGGCCACCCTGCTGGCCGCCCTGGTCTTGGGCTTGTGCGAAGCTGATCGCCGATACGGCAGCGAGAGCAACGAGCAGTGTTTTGAGTTTCATCTGATTCTCCTTAATTGAGGCCCTTCTGGCCCCTTTACAATGCTCATTAAAGCGCGGGCTTATTTGGAAGTTATGAGGGTGTCGGGTTTTTGAAAAGGTTCGGACACCCTCACCCCAGTTCGCATTCGCTCACAGTCCCTCTCCCGCGGAGCAGGCGAGGGGCTCAAAGAGGTACGTTCCCGACTATTTCTAGAGAGTAGGTCGGGCTCCTCTCCTGATCTGCGGGCGCTTAGGTGAGGGTGTCCGGTAAGCAACTTATGGTTACTAAGTGAAGGATAAGGGCTAGGGTAGGAAAACTCTGGTGCTGGCGCTTAGGCCATTGGGAGGCGGATGATTGCGGTAGTGCCTTCTCCCAAAAGACTCTCGAATGAAAGGCTCCCGTGATGGGCTTCTAGAATACTTTTCGCGATTGCGAGGCCTAGGCCGAAGCCCCCCTCCGATCGGGATCGGGCTGCATCTACCCTATAAAACCTTTCGCCAAGTCTGGAAAGGTGTTCGGTGGCAATTCCCTCGCCTTTGTCTCGCACAGTCACGGTGGCCCCGCTTCCCGCTTGCGCGATCGTTAGTGAAATTGGCTTGCCAATATCCGTGTGGCGCAGAGAATTTTCGAGCAGGTTTAGGATGGCTCGCTTGAGGTGCTCGGGATCCGCTTCGACGGTAACCGGTGTTTCGGGGAGGTTGACTGCGATTCGAGATGGCGCAGTGCAGGAATCAGCCGCATCAGCCGCGATGACCCGTAGGTCCTTTCGTTGAAGCTGAACTTGCAAGGTGCCTGCGTCCGCTTGGGCTAGGAGCAGCAGCTCACGAACGATGGTTGCCATAGATTCTCCCGCCTGATCCGCTACTTTCATAGCGTCCACCATGGCGGCAAGGTCTGACTTCTGTGAGAGGCCCGAGCTCGTTGCAAGACGTAGCCTCGTTAGCGGTGTCCGAAGTTCGTGGGAAGCGTCAGCGGTAAAGCGACGCTGGTTCTCTAGCGCAGATTCTAGTTCTGTGTTGGCTTCATTTAACCCCCGGAAGGCGGTTTGCAACCGGTCGATCATCGCGTTGAACGTGGAGGATAGGTTGGCCAGTTCGTCCTTGCCTTTCACCGCGAGCCTCTGCGAAAGGCTGTTTTCACTGATTTGGCTCGCCGTTTGAGTGACGTTAGCGATAGGTTTTAAAGCGGCGTTGGTCAGGAATAAGGCTCCTAAGCCTGCCACCATGATTGCCATTGGCAGAACGATGAGCAGGGTCATTAGTTGCTGCTGAATCAGGAACCGGTAGGAGGTCACGTCTTGGGCGGTCATTACCACCCCACCTCCCGGAGCAGGACGGGCAAACACTCGGACGGGAATTCCTTTGTAGATCGTGTCTGAAAACCCTGGGCGGCTATCCTTTGTCCGCTCCATCAAAACAGGATCGTACGGCTCTTCAAAGAAGGGGCCGATGCCTGGGGTGCCATCAGCATTGAAAAACTGCAAATGGTGCGTATCGACTCTATCGTCGTCCGGGCGTCTTGGCGGCGGACCGCCTGGACCTTGTCGCGGTGGTCCCATCCCAAAGCGGCCCGCCCGCTCCATAAGGTCGCGGTCGATGTCCGATGCAAGCCGTTTTTGATTCGTGATGTTTAGGAGGAGCCCAAATAAGGTGAGCGTTACGGCGATGACGGCCAGATTCCAGAGGGTCAGCCGCCCACGCAGGGTTTGCGTCCAGTTCACCGCCCATCCCCATCGGCTCGAAGTACATACCCAATGCCGTGGACGGTATGGATGAGTTTATTCGCGTGTCCTTCGTCCAGCTTCTTGCGAAGCGACGCCAGGTGAAAGTTGACTGTGTTTTCCAGGCTTTCTTCGTTATTCCAGACTGTTTCAAGGATCATGGGACGGGTTAGTGTTCTCCCTTCATTTCTTGCCAAAGCCTCCAGGAGGTCGAATTCTCTCGGGGTTAGATCTATCGGTTTCCCGCCTCGCTTCACGGTTTTGCCTTTGGTGTCGATGACGAGATCGGCGATGGCGATGGAGCCTGTCTTATGGACTTTGTCCCTTCTCAGAAGCGCGTGAATACGGGCGATGAGTTCTCTAACATCGAAGGGTTTGGGGAGGTAGTCGTCGGCCCCGCCCTCCAGGCCGCGAATTCGGTCATCAATGGAGTCTCTGGCCGTGAGCATCAGGATCGGCACGGTTTGCTTTTCTCGCCTGACTTCGCTGCAAATGCTCCAGCCGTCTCGCTTGGGAAGCATGATGTCCAGGAGAATGAGATCGTAGCCGCCGATCAGAGCTAGGTCCAGTCCTTCGTCGCCATCTGCCGCTACCTCGACCTTGAAGTTCTCTCGCTCGAGAGCCTTGGCGATCTGGCTCGCAATGACCTTATCGTCTTCCACTAAGAGAACTCGCAAAGCGAATCGAGTCTACATCAGGGTTATGAGGAAGTTGTGAGGCTCCAATTGGTGGTGACGCCGTCCACTGCGTCCCTACCGCCTGCTCAAGGGTTTGTCCGCACGTCCTGGCGGATCGAAAACGTTGGCGTCAGATCTTCGTAATCCGAGTTGAACCGGCTCGCTTTTGATGAACAGGTCGATGGTCCAGTCGGCGATGATGCGTACTTTGCGCCAGAAGCCGGGCATTTTCATCACGTAAACCGTGCGGTAGATGAACCAGGCAAGAAATCCTGCGACATGGATTCCCATAAGATTCGCAACCGCCCGCCGCCTACCGATGGCCGCCAGCGAGCCCAAGGGTTTGTAAATGAACGGCTTGGGCTGCTCTCCGCGAATCACTGAGATTAGGTTCTTGGCGACTTGAATGCCCT
>JBBQMJ010000217.1:0-6207 GCA_038328815.1 Fimbriimonadales bacterium
ACACTGCGCCAGGCCGGGCACGCCTTGTCCGACAAAATCGCTTACGGCTTGTGGGAATGGGGCACGCGCTAGCGTTCACAGGGAGTATGGGCTGACCCAACTTAGGATCGCCTAGCAGCGCTTCTTGAGAAGGGTGAAAGCTGCGCTCGCAACTTGCGCATCCATTTTAAAAAGAGAAATGACCAGACGCCAAAGGCGCCTGGTCAATTCTTTGCAGTCCTCGATAGAGGACTACGACCATTTTTCTAAACTACTCAGCGTAGAAGAAATAGGTCTCGACCCAAAGGCCGCTCGGAACCTGCTTTCGATAGGCCTCAGGGTTGCCCTTGAGGAACTTGGCATGTCCGTCGCAGAAGCCGAAGTTTCCACCACCGCTGTGTGCAAAGGTGCTTTCGCAGCCGATTGCGTCCAGGATGTAGTTACCAGCAACCTTAACGATTGGGGGCGCGAGCGGCATGATAGCCGTGATACCGTCGCCGATGATTACCGTCTCTGCAGGGCGAGCGATTTCGCCAAAGCCTCGAGTGAGACCGCCAGCAAAGCGAGGATAGTTGAGGCTACCTGGGTACAGGAGAGCTGCGTTGGCAGCGCTCAGACCGTCGCGATTGTAGTCCGTGTACGTGGTGCAGGGGAATGCGGTCGTTACTTCGGAAGGTGCGCACATTGCAAATACAACGCCGTAGTCCGAGTAGGATCGCTCCTTACCATTGGCATCCGTAGCGATGGTTGTGAAACCAGCGCTGCCTGGGAGACCAGTCTGACCGAATGAGTCGCATGACGCCTGGTCCGCACTCTTCTTGAAGTTAGCCAAGGAGAAGCTAGGATCTGCGAAGATGCCGGCCTTGGGGTGTCCGCCGCCGTTCTTAACGTAAGGCTGAATGACATAGGTCCACATTCGAGCGTCCGTGAGCGTCGGGCCGCCTGGGCAGAACGTTGCCGATCCTACGTCTCGGCAGGTCAGCTCAGGAAGAACCGTGTCATCGTAGTCTCCACCGTACAGCTGTGCGGCTGTAGCAAGGTTCTTGACATTGCTCAAGCACTGGGTCTTCTTAGCAGCTTCCTTCGCCTGGGCGAAGACTGGGAAGAGGATAGCGGCAAGAATCGCGATGATCGCGATAACTACCAAGAGTTCAATAAGAGTAAATGCTTTTTTCATAGAATTGCTCACTGATTGCATGTATAAATGCAGCACAGGCCTGGTTCAGCCTTGAAGAATCATTATATGGGCCAAAAGCCATGCTGCCAAATAGAAATCGTCAGGTCGTTAAATATGACAAGCTTTCATTAAAACAGACATCTCAGAGAAAGCTCACTTAGGGTGAGGTACCTGAATTCCACGATTTTTCTTCTTTTTTGGCAGTTCCTTACCGCTCAGAATGCCAGGGTTAGGTTTTCCGCTTGGAGTACCCGTGGCTCTTGCGGAACATGTGCTTACCACGGATCAGTATAACAGAGGCAGTTTTCGGTTGAGGATCTCGGCACGAGCTCGGCCCTACGGTAACCTTCAAAGTTAATGACTCCATTAGAATCACGCCTTCGAGAGAGCGCGAAAGCCCTTTCGACGGCCGCGTTCAGAAATGGCGTAAACCCCGCGACAGCAACTCAACATGTTCTAAAGCTCCTACCCATGGCAGATCAGGCGTTCGCCGAGGCACGAGCGGACGAAGAGAATGCTTGTAAATTAGGGTGCACCGCGTGCTGCCACCGAAACATTAAGGTTACGCTTCCAGAGGTGTTAGCAATTGCGATTAGGTTATTCACGGGCCGCGACTCCAGCTCATTACAAGATTTCATAGGGGAACTAGAGGTGTCTCCTTACAATAATGTCGAAAGTCGTCGTGAACAATTCTTCCGACAGAATGCCCCCTGCCCCTTGCTTAAAGACGGCGCCTGTACTGTTTACGATATTCGACCAATTGCGTGCAGGTCTGTTGTATCAGCAAATCGCGACATCTGTGATTCTTGGTTAGTCGAGCCAGATACTGCCTACTTTATCCGCGGGTCCGCTATGGACGAAAAGCTTTGGCTTGCTATGAGCAACGGTGTCTTTGAAGCGCTAGCGCCGCAAGGCTTGGGCCGGCACTTTGACCTGGCACTTACGTTGCAAATAATTCTCAAGTCTTGGAAGAGGGGTTCCGGCAATACTGACCTGCCGTCAGCTGAGGTTCAAGTTCCCTGGTATCGGATCTTCCCTAAAGCCCCCAACGAACCGCTCGGACACCTTGACTTGCACGATAAGACCCTCGATCGCTTTGAGGTAGCTGCAACAACAGAGGGCCTAGGGCCAGCACTTCGCATTCTCCGACCAGGGCGCACCAGTGACGCCTTGATGAAGCTTCAAACGCCTCGAGCATTCGAACACACCGACGAAATTGCTGAATGGCGGACGCGTTTCGAGCATGCAATTGACGAGGCCATTGACTTGACTTCCTGGGATGCCACTGAAGCCTTCAATACGCTAAGCTCTCTCCGGATATTCACGGCGATTTATCAGGGCATGCCAATGCTCCAGCCATACCGCAAGATTGGCGATCTCTTTGAAGCCAAGATCGCCAAGACGCTAGCGCCTCAACTGTTGGAGCCCTTGCCGACGCGAAAGCCCGGAAAACTGCGCGTTGGGTTCATCAGCCAAAACCTGCGATCAAATAGTGGGGCATCTTGGGCGTTGCCATGGGTGCGAGGCTTGGATCGCAGTCGATTTGAGGTCTTTGTGATCAAGCTACGTCTTGACGAAGACCCTGTTAGCTTTGAGCTACGCGATGCGGCCGACCATTACTTCGTCCTTGCCGGTAGCCCAATGGCAGGTGTCAATTATGTCCGAGCCCTTGACCTGGACTACCTGATCTATCCAGACCTCATTGATGACGGATATAATTTCGTTTTCTCAATGTTCCGCCTCGCACGGCGGCAGGCAGTTGGCTGGGGTTGTCCCTCGACTACTGGATTCCCTCAGATCGACGACTATATTTCGACGGACCTGATGGAGCCACTTGGAGCGGAAGCAGAATATCGTGAAAATCTAGTTCGGCTACCCGGAATGGGAGTGACCTACCACTTACGACCTCACGCCGTTGGTTCGCGCACGCGCGCGGATTTCGGCCTTCAAAGTGAGGGGCCACTGATAGTCTTGAACCAGCATCTTAACAAGTGGCTGCCCAAAGATGACCACTTGTTAAAAAATATCACCGAAAGGACGGGGCATCCACTCGTTATCTTCGACTATGGGTACCCGACTGTCGTCAAGACATTCCGGTCTCGCCTAGAAGGACTGAATGTGCCGGTCAAGTGGGTCCCAATGATTCATAAAGGCTTGTTCATGCGTTTTATGGAATTGGCTGACGTGTCCCTCGATCCGCCAGATTTCTCAGGAGGACACACCAACTACCTCACCCTCGCACAGAAGACTCCTATTGTCCATCGTCCAAGTTCCCTCATGCGGGGAAGGCAGGCTTTGGCACAACTTACTCTTAGCAACGTTCCTCATTTGGTTGCTAAGTCGGATGAAGATTATGTTGCAATAGCGACGAATGCTGAATTGTTGGCTGCTACCAGGTCTCAGATTGAAAGCGAAGCGCTTTTCGATGACCTGAAGCCCCTTCGAGCCCTTGAGAACTATATAGAAAGCGTCTGCATCTAGGAATCGACATAGTTCTTGATGTGTGCTGCCAGGGCAGCACCTGCAGACGAATCCTCGTAAAGACAATCTGGGCTCAGATTATTGCGGATCTCATCAAGCTTTTCCCAATCCGTCGCTAGGCGAATGTACGCTTCAATATCTGGAGCACACAACTCGGCGCCGCCTGCTCGCTCCACAAATCCTTTCGCTAGTCGCTGTCTAAGGTAGGGACCTGGGAGATTGACGAACGGAGCCTTTTCTCCCATGCAGTGAAACGCCGTTAAACCTCCACTCCAACCGGGCCCGTCTAGGAGTGAATCGAATAGCCGAAGGGTTTGCCGAAAGCGCGGCAACGCCATTGCGGGCAGCCATAGAGTTGGTACTCCATGTTGATCCATGCGCTGTTGGAAGGCGGACTGTTCCCTCTGCGTTCCCATTTTGAAGAGGACCAGGGGATTATTAGACTTGGAGACAATCTTGACGAGCGCCGCATCGTAGTCCACCGGCCACTTAATCACATATTGCGGGAAGGATACAAGGCGCCCTTCCGGCAGGCCGAGCAGTCCTCTGCTTAAGTCACCCGGACGGAAGGACGGGTGTTTTAGGTTTACGCCGCAATTAGGCAGCCTCACCAGATTTTCCGAGTAGTCGCCCTGAGCTTCCGGCGGCTCCATCAATTCGGCGCTAAGGAAATCGTCGATTTCCTCAAGTCCGCTGGTAAATGGGCACCCCCAGGCTCCTGCTTGCCTTCGTGCTAATCGGAATATTGCGTATTGAAAGATGCCCCAGGTGTCGCCGAGGTCCGGATATATAAGATAGTCAAGATCTAGGCTGCGAATGTAGCGCGCGATTTCGAGCGGATGGCCAGCCAGCCTCCGGTAATTGAATGCGATGTCGCGAAATCCAAAGCTCTCCGCATCCTCAGTTCCAAACACTTTCAATACATGAGTCTCCAGCCCATTCACGTTAAAATCTTTAACCCAACCCAAAGACCATCGTGAAGCGCTATTGTCTCCGAAGGCGCCGATGAATCCAACGCGAGGCACACCTGGTCGTCGCTTGCCAAGTGGTTCCAAAAGTTCTGGCGCAACCTTAGCCGCGATCCTCTCTGTGAGGAGCCGTCCGAACGCCTTCATAGAAGTTAGAAGCGGCCCAGGCTGATATCCAAGGGCGAGCGGCCTAACATTCAGTAGAGCGTGGTATGCCTGATTTGCCTGCCATCCTTGAAGGTGATATGCATGCTCGATCGAATCATCGAATTGTCGCCTCCAGTGATCACGATCAGCAACATCGCTGTAAAGGGAGGGCAAATCAAGACTTAGGACTGCTCCGAACGTTGTGTTTCGGTCCAGCTTCGCAAATGCTTCGGCAAATGGAGCAGTCCTCCTCGTCGTGAGAAATTCATCGGCCCAAGCCTCCGCTTCGACCGGTCCAAGTGGGTCCTGCCCCTTTGGCAACAGCCTTGAGTGCCAGGGACGCGTGTAGTTCTGAACAAAGGATGCTGGTTTGGAGACTAGACGATCCAAGGATCCGGACACGGTGAGAACCTCAAGAAGCGTCTGTGCCAATTCAAGGAACTCAGCGTCCCCTCCCATCGTCGCACCGCGGTTTAATGCCTCCACAACCGTCTGTTCTCCGGTCCTCTTGAACGAGGCGACCTCATTGGCCGACTCCGCGTGCATTTTGCATACGTCGACATCTTCTGAAACCCTTCCGCGACAAGCCAGCGGGCGAGCCTCGTATGCCGAACACAGACCCTCCACGAGTAGCGGGCAAGGTGCTCTGAACCTGGTGAAACGCTCTGCTCGGTGCGGCGCAGCAAGGTCGCAGTAACTCATCAGGCGATCAATGAGCTCTTGTTTTTGCACATCGGGCCACTCAGCCACAACATTAGCGAGTCGGACCATCTCCCAAGGAGTTGCTGAAACGGCTAAGTGACAACAATAGTTGCATCCAGGAGCGCAAGCAAGCACTGCCGACCCCTGTTGCACCATCTTAATGCTTCGGTCAGCAAACGTGGCAATTCTTTGCGCAAACTTATCTGAACTCTCTCGCGACCACCCGCGGCTCGAGGCGGATGTGGCTAGCGTTCGAGCGGTATTTTCAAGCTCTGCGCTCATCAGCTTGTATTCGTTTTGATCCATGACGTCTTGCAAACCGTTCAATCAATATAGGCTCTAGGAACTCTGGTCATTGTGAACCCATGTTGTCGCCTTAGATGGCCTTAAGAGGATTCGTTCAATGCAACGTGCATTAATAAGTGATCGATCCACTGGAGGGTGACCTTTTGGAAGGATTGGGCGTTTATTTACTCAATTATGTTTACTTCCAAGAAGCGCCATATACTCCAGTCCATAACGGCCCTAGGTCTCCTACTTGTGTCGGTCGGTTGCGCCAAAGAAGAGGCAGCGGCACCAGGGACGAACCAAAATCTACCAATGAACGCCAAGGCCCCCACCCAAACCCCAGTGGGTGCCAAACATCCAGATCGAATCGTTTCCTCAGGCAAAACCCAAGTCGGGGATGATTAGCAGTTTAAGTGATGCCCCAGGAATCATTGACGCGAGCCGCTACATTCCGAGGACTAACTT
>JBBQMJ010000218.1:0-6181 GCA_038328815.1 Fimbriimonadales bacterium
GCTCAGGCTTCGATCATCAGTGAGTCCCATCGACTGATTTGTCGTGCTGAAGCCAGTGTTGTCACTTCCCGTTCTGGTGTAAGTGAAGCCTGTCGAGGACAGCCTTCGACGATAACCAATTACCGCGCGCGAATTGAGACTCACCGCATTCTCGTCGATCAGATAGTTGTGGCTCTGATACTCGTTATCAAGGGAGACGTTGAGCTTGCCAATATCCTCCTTGTGATGGCTGCTGATCTCAATACTGTGTGGGCCCGACGGCAGGCCATATACGCTCAACAGGTTCTGATCGCGCAGCCCATAGTGGTAGTCGCCACCCAGCGCAGAACCCAGCTTGCTGAAGTAATCCACCCGTGCGTCCAAGTTATTGACGTCATTCTTGAGCGGCACGCCATACCTGCTCTTCACAAAGTAACCCTCTATCGGCGTCTGCCCAACTTGCGGCAAGTAGTTGTAGTTCGGTTCGTTCAGAGGCACCGACAAGAAGGGCAGGTGAAGCACCTTGTGGTGTAGCACGATCAGGTCGAGGTCATGGAATATCGCCCGACGATAAGGCCTTACGGTCGAACGCCCAGCGAGAATCTCATAGTGGGGCTCTTCGTAGCTACAGGTGGTCGCACTCCCATCAAGAGTCGTCACCTCCTTCTGAGTTCCATGAGTGTCTTTTCCCTTAACGTATAGATCGCTAAGGAGGAGCCCCTTAGTGCTCACAGGTTTGATGTCGGAATCTGAATCGATGGCTCGAAAGTATTTGGTCTTGAACTCTGCCATGACCGAGTCACCCTTGATGCTTCCCGCTTTCCCCGTAATCGACACGTGACCCGAGAAGTTGAATATCTCGTTCGCGAGGTTGCCTTTGGCTTTGTCAGCGAGAATTCGGTAGCCGTGGTAGAGCATCTCAACTCCACCCTCCAGGCTCACATCGTCGCCGGTCCTGGTGAACGTATCCGTGTGAACGACTTCGAGAATCCGCGCCTGATCACCAGCGGGCTCTGGAGGAGGCAACGTTCCTTCCCGAGCCTTTACGTTTGGAAAGCCCTTGATGTCCGTTACGTTGTTCTGTGGCGGTACCGGAATGACGCCGTGGTCCTTTGCCGCACGCACCGCCGCATAGAACGCGTCATAGGCCTGCCCGTGTGCAATGGAAGCAAAAAGTACGAACAGCAGAGCGGCGAACGAACGCCTCACTCTAGGCTCCGAAGGGCAAAGCCACCCATGATGATAAACAGGATGTTCGGGAGCCAGGCGGCCAGCATAGGCGGAATCATCCCTGCACTTCCCAATATCTTCGTCGAGATAATGTAGGCGTTGTAGTACAAGAACACCAAAATGATGCTAAGGAAAACGCCCACGAATCCCCCGCTCTTGGCAAACTGAATCGCAAAGATGGGAGCGACAATCGCAAACACGAAGCAAGACGCCGGCACGGAATAACGGACGTGGTACTGCACCTCCAGTTCCTTAGAATCACCACCCAACTTCTTCTGGTTCTCGATTGCCCCTTTGAGTTCGCTGAGCGATTCCTCCTCGGGCGCCGGAGGCAGGAAGAAGTCTTGGAGAATGATCTTCTCATTGATAATGATGTCGTGGCGGGGCCTTGCGTTCACCAGATCGTCGCCTTTGAAACTGCGGAGGTAGGCGTTGTGGAGGGTCCAAATCCCGTCTCGGTATTCACCGCTCTCGGCCGTCACCAACGTGATCTCATCGACCCGAGGCCGCTCGACCATGAGGATGCGACTAAGCAGGATCGTATCTTCCCTTTCCTTGGTCACCGATCCAATGGACATGGTGTAGTTACGTAGCTTCACCATCGCGTTCGAGCTAAAGTTCGGGATCGTCGCAAGCACCCCAACCTTGTTGGCAACGTTCCGATAAGCCTTCTCGGCCCGCGGCATCACTTTCTCGGTCAGGAGGAAGTTGCCGACCGATACGACCAACCCAAATACTGCCACTGGCACGACAGTCCGAATAATCGAAACCCCGGCGACACGCATGGCCGTAAGCTCGGATTCCCTCGCTAAACGCGAATAGGAAAGAGAGGCAGCCAGCGACATTCCAACAGGCAAGGTCAGGTTCAAATACTCGGGCACCTTGTAGATCAGGATCTGCATGATCGCCATGAATGGCACGTGCTGAAGCGAGATGTTTCGGAACTCGAAAATCATCATGTTCGCAACGAACATGAGCACAACCGCGAACGTGCCGATCAGGAATGGCACGATCAGTTCCGAGATGAGATAACGGTCAATGATCTTCAACGGGGCGATCCCTTGCGCTCGGGCTTAAACGCTCCGTAAAGAAGGGCGCCGCTGCCAAAGAGTAGGGCGAGGCTGACGATGATCGCCTGCCAAGTCTGAAGGAATGAAATCGCCATGGGAATGCCTATAAACATAGCCATTCCGGCAAACCAGCCAGAAACCACCCGCTTAGCCAAATTGGGGCCAAGCCACTTTCCTCTCGCGTGATGAAGCAGGAATGGTGCGCCGCATCTCTCACAATGGAGCCTTCCTGGAGCATTAGGATAAGTGCACTCTAGGCATGGCAGTGAGCGAATCTTGGTTGGGTTTCCGGCCGCCTGCTTCCATCCCGCAATCATCTTCATCTCATCCTGAAAGAGCTGCTCAGGCATCCCCTTGAGAGCGTCCTCCGCAAGCACAATCGCATGTCCAAGCAATCCCCTGCTGTAAACCAGTCTCGCAACCTTTAGTTTGAGACCAACATTATCCGGCTTCAGCGCGAGGCCGGAATACGCCTTGTCCAGACTTTCAAGGTCGATTGCCACAAGCGCGCGCTTATCCAACGATGACTTTATCGCCGGATAAAGAAGCACGGTCAGCCATGTGACCCCAAAGAAAACGGGTGACAGCATCGGTATGGGAGGCTTTAGAGTGAAATAGGCCAGGGCGAGGCCGGTGAAGATTCCGAGCAGCCCGCTTGGAACGTCGATGTCGGCCGTGATCATCCAGTGGATCAACGACATCACCCAAACCGTGAGCGGAATCCAAACGATCACCCCGAGGATGATCGAAAGCTCTCCAGGAACCGCCGCAGCCGTCGTAGTCATGTGAGCCCCGCGGAGCCCTTCGATTTCTTGGCCACAGCCGCATCAGGTGTCTCCGCTACGGCCGATTGCTCAACCGGCGTATCCGCAGTCTCTAAAGTCGTTGGTTTGAGCAAGAACTTACGCTCAGTCCCAGCCAGAAGACGCTTGATATTAGGTATGTGCTTTAGCAGAATCACCACTGCCAGCAGCGAAAAGATAACCGAAACGGGCAATGTCTCGCCGTCGACGAAACACCCTATGGCGGCAACGATCGCGGCAATGATCGCGCCGAGGCTCACATAGCGAGTGGCCACTACGATCAAAACGAACACGACTAAAGCTGCAGCAGCCACGACGGGCGCAACTCCAATCAGTACACCGAGAGTTGTGGCAATTCCCTTACCGCCCTTGAACTTCAAGAACGGCGAAAATACGTGACCCAGCACAGCGGCAATACCCGCATACATGCCCCAGTCAGCGCTTTTCAGCAGATAGGTAGCTGCGTAGGCTGGAATGAGCCCCTTCAGGACATCTAATGCGAACACGGTCCAAGCCGCCTGCGCGCCAACAGCGCGATAAACATTAGTCGCGCCAATGTTGCCGCTACCCACGGACATGATGTCGACGCCTTTTGACCGGGCCACGATCACCCCAAAGGGAATCGAGCCGAGCACGTAGCTCCCGATCAAAAGCAAGACATTCAACACAGCTTAAGCCTTCAGACGCTCCAGTCCATCACTGAAGATTGCGCGGACGGTATCGACAGTCCGTTCATGCCGCCGCAACAGCGCGTTGCCATCAACGTCGCCAAGTTCCGCCGCAAGCAGGTCCAACCGGTCCGGATTTTCTGGAAGCACGGACCCTTCAATTCCAATTAATGATAATTTCAATCTCAGTGTAAGCAAATGACGACGCGCCTGCAACAATTCGTCGGCCTCAATTGCATTAATTAGCGAAGCTCTTGCAAGCTCCCTTATGCGATCCTCCATCCGAATGAGCGTTCCCGCTTTCGTGGCTGTCGGATATCGCATCTCCAGGATGTGTACAAACCACTCGATATCGCTAAGTCCGCCGTTACCAAGCTTAATATCTCGCTGGATGTACTTCGGGGCAACCCGCTCCGTTTCAATCCGCTTCTTCATGTCCAGCAGTTCTTTCAGACGCTCTGGCGTCAGCGGCTGTGCGTAAGCAACTCTATTTACCAAATCGACCGCCTCGGTGCTACCGATGATCCCGCGGGCCTGGCCAAGAGCAAACCGCTCCCACATTTCCATATCCTCCAGCTCATAGGTGAGAAAGCCGTCGAATGTCCTAACAAGCAGACCCTGCTTGCCTTCCGGCCTAAGGCGAAGGTCAACTTCCACCGGCGCGCCAGCCCTTCTAAGCTTGGAAACCAAGGCTAGAAGGTCCTGTGCTTGCTGCTCTGCTCGGTCGTGCATAGCCGGATCGGCAACGAGCAGAAGTAGGTCAGTATCCGAATCCAAGCCCAACTCGTGCCGCGCATAGCTGCCAAGAGCGACAATGTCGAAGTCCGCATATAGACGTTTGGCGCAGTGGACCAGCAGAGCATCCATCAAGTCGCTGACCTGTTGGGAAAGGTCGAAGTTGCCTAGGAGCACCCAGCGCGTGACCGCCCCTGTCCAAGCAGCAGTGTAAACCTTGGCAAGCGTTGTCAGACTGCACTCGATCGGGAGCTGGCGGATGCGGCGGTCGACCGGTGTCTCTTCCTCAATCTCGCCGCTCATCACCGCTTCCGTCAGCGCCACAGAGTTCTTGAGCTTGGATACAAGGGCGGGCGCTTCCCTAAGGATTTTCGCCACCCGCTGAAGGCTGCTCTCGTTTTGCGAAAGGCTCTTGTAGAACGCGTCGCTATCGGGAAGGGGGTCAAGCCATTGGGCCGCGGCTGCGGAATATGAGCCAAGGCGGTGCAGCGCTTCGTCGCGCGCGTCGAGGGCCGGGGGTCCGCTTGCAAGGAACGTTGTATACAAGGTTTCGATTTTACGTCTATGGGAGGTCAGAAGTGAATCCAGTTCAGCCCAACCTGGTAATCGAATTGATCTTGCCAGCCTTTCCCTTGCCTTGTCATCCTTTGGGAGCGTGTGAGTTTGGTTGTCTCCAACCAGTTGGCACCGATGTTCCACCTGTCTTAGAAACGTGTATCCCTCGATCAATTCTTCGGCGTCCTTGGCCGCGAGGGCGCCCTCTGCAGCAAGGGACCGAAGGGCATCGCAAGTTGGCTTCACTTGAACTTTCGAATGCCTATGCCCATGCAACATCTGAAGAATCTGGGTTAGAAATTCCACGTCGCGGATGCCGCCCTTGCTCCGTTTCAGATCCTCAGGATCTGCGCCAGATTCCGTTCTGCTCCGACTCTCCAGCATCTGCTCCAACGCAACCTCTCCGAGGGTTGGCTTGAAGCACTGCTCCTTGACCATCGCATCCCATCGCTTCACGATGTCGGGAGGTCCGGCAACAACACGCGACCTAAGCAGCGCCTGAATCTCCCAGGGCTCGGCGTAAAGCTTGTAATAAGCCTCCACCGAGCGCATGCTGTTCGCAATCGCCCCGGCTTTCCCATAGGGTCGCAGCCTTAGGTCAACCCGATAAAGCATCCCCCGCCCCATTCGGTCCATCAGAGCCCGCCCGATGATCTCGCAAAAGCGAGGCGCATACTTCTCCAAGAACTCAAGGTCATCGTCACCCGTGACGTACGCCAAATCGATGTCGGAGCTGTAGTTCAGCTCATGCCCTCCAAGCTTGCCAAAGGCAACCAAGGTAATCGGGCACGGACCGCTCAATCCCTTCTCTTGGGCAAACGTGGCCCACACCGTCTCAACAACCAAGGTGATGGTGGCATCGGCTAGGTCTGAAAGCGCCCGCCAGACCTTCTCCGGCTCCCATGCCCCCGAGAGGTCATTCACGGTGATAGACAGCATCCAGCGCTGCCGTAGGAATCGCAGCCGGTCAAGTGCGTGTGAAGGCGAAGTCGCCGCTGCAACTAACGCCTTACCGTTGGCAATTAACTCCTCGGTCTTCACTTCCCGTAGGAGTTCGCCATCGTCAAGGATGACGCTTGCAAGCTCAGGGTTTTGAATCAGGCTGTCGGCGAGCGGCTGACTAGCTCCGAGCAAGATCATA
>JBBQMJ010000219.1:0-6168 GCA_038328815.1 Fimbriimonadales bacterium
AGGCGGCGTTCTCTTTCAAATCGCCATGCGCCTTGGCTTCACGGATTGCTTCAGCGATCCGCATTCGAGTTGGCCCTTTTAGGTCCTCTAACTCTTTTTTTAGCTTCTGAAAGCCTTCTTCGCTAAGTAAGATATCGTTGGCCATGAAGTCAAGTATTGTCGCATGACGCCAAACGATGAACCATCCTAAGGTCACCGTCGTTGTAGTCAGTTACAACACGAAAGATAAGTTGCGAAAATGTCTTGCGGCCATTGAGCCCGAGCATGAGGTCATCGTCGTTGACAACGCGTCCACAGACGGTTCGACGGAAATGGTGCGGGAGGAGTTTCCGAAGACGCGGCTGATTGTTAATCAGGAAAATCGTGGCTTTGGAGCCGCCAATAACCAGGGGCTCCTGGAGGCCCGGGGCGAAATGGTGTTGCTTCTGAACAGCGATGCCTATGCCCACCCGGGCGCAATTACCAGGCTTGCCGAGGTGTTTTGCGACACGAGTGTCGTGGCAGCCGGCGGAAGACTGTTGAACCTCAATGGAACTCTGCAGCAATCGTCGGCCAGCGAACTCACGCTATGGGCAGTGTTTTGTGAGCAGTTCCTGCTTGAGAAGGCTTTCCCGAAATCAAAGTTTTTCAGCCCCTACTGGAACAGTTGGCGCTACGACCACACAGCGTGCGTCCCCCAAGTCATGGGGGCGTGCCTGATGATGCTTCCTATCGCTCGCTTTGACGAGCGATATTTTCTTTATTGCGAGGACACCGACCTGTGCGCACGGCTGTCCAAATTGGGACAGATCTTCTATGTGCCGCACGCCCATTTCACGCATGAATTAGGGTCAAGCAGCTCGAATGATCGCTGGAAATCGGTCGCACGATACAACCGTGGCAAAGAGCTGTACTTCTCGATCCACCGGGGCAAATGGCCAGCCTTCATGTGCCTTGTCATGGATCGCAAAGGCGCTGCTTTTCGCATGCTCATTTGGGGCGTCGCAACGCTGATTACCGTGGGGCTAAAGAAGAGATTCGTTAGCCAGACGCGCTTGTTCGCCCGGGTTCTGTTTTGCCCGGTGGTAGGGCCGGATGGTCCGCCACCTGAGAAGGGCTGAAGCCGTCTATCTTGACCCAAACGAGAATGGGCTCATCTCCAGGCACGACGCCTGAAATCCCTGCGCTTCTGAGCCGGACGGTCGCTTCCCTCTCGCCGGTTTCGCGCATTCCGACAACGACCTCGGCAAGGAAGTCGCCCTTCTTATCAGCCTGAATTGTGTATGAAAGGCCGCGCTTGTACGTGTTGGCGATCTCTTTTCCGGAGTTTAAGGTTGCGATGAACTCGATGGTGACAATGTCACCTTCCTCAATCCTATTCCCGTCGCCTTTCACGACTTCCCGCTTAATGCTCCATCTCGGCTTGGGCCCGTCATCTTGAACGATGGCTTGAGAAGAGCTCGACTGCATCGCTAGGCAAAGTAACGGAACGATCACCGCTGTTCACGACGATGCTTCAGGCCAAAGAGTGTCAGGCATCCGGTCCTTTTTCCCTATTCCCAGTTCCCATTTCCCTCGTGTGGAACCAACCGGCTGCCGAATCTCTTGACAACTTTAATGGCGACCATAACCAGTGGAAACATACGGCAATTTGCCGCCTTCGCCATGCAGGAGGCAATGTGCGCTAGCTTTGCATTCGGGATATTCCTATCCCTTGGAATCACCAAGCTCGTTCACATCCCCGGCATACCGAGATACGACCTCGTGTTCTTGCTCTGCCTCGGAATCCAGTGGCTGATGGTCCGTTTTAGGCTGGAATCCATTGACGAGCTGAAGATGATCTGCCTCTTTCACATCCTAGGCCTTGCTCTGGAGGTTTACAAGGTCGCCCACGGATCGTGGGCTTACCCTGGGGCGGGCTATTTGAAGATTGACAACGTCCCGCTATATAGCGGCTTCATGTACTCCAGCATAGGAAGCTATATTTGCCAGGCCTTTCGCCGGTTCGACCTAAAGGTCTACGAGTCGCCGCCGCTTGGGACGAGCTTGACTCTCGCCACGCTGATCTACCTCAACTTCTTCACGAATCATTTCTTGCCCGATGCCAGGTGGCTCCTGACGGCTGCCGTTTTCGTGATTTACTTCCGCACCAGGGTGGATTTTGAAGTCAGGAGCCAGCGCTATCGTATGCCTCTATCGCTCTCGTTCCTAGCCATGGGTTTCTTCATTTGGATTGCGGAGAACATCGTCAGCAGGTTTCAGGGGTATCGCTATCGCTACCAACAAGAAGGTTGGGCGATGGTGCATGGGTCCAAAATCGGCTCCTGGTTTCTGCTAGTCATCCTTAGCTACGTGATAACCGAGTGGTCGCAGGCAAGGAGAAGGATCAAACTCAGCCGTGATAATCCGACCGATGCGAGATTGCCAGTTGATCAAATTTCCCGGTGACCATGAAGGCCACTCGCTCGGCGATATTCACCGAGTGATCCGCAATACGCTCCACGTGGTGGATGGCAAGCAGCAGCCAACTATCGGAAACAACCATATCGGGGATGCTTCTCATATTGGTGTGCAACTGCCCACGAAGCTCTCGGTAGAGGTTGTCCACTTCATCGTCCATCTTGATCACTTGATCGACGATGTCCAAATCCCGCTTAACAAACGCCTCGAGCGACAGCCGGATCATGTTGCGCGCGATATTGGCGATACGGGGGATGTCGATAACGCTGGTCTCGCCGAACTCCTGCTGAATCTTCAATGTGATACGGGCCACATCAACTGCTAGATCGCCAATGCGCTCAATGTCCGTGATCATCTTCATGGCTGTCCCGATAGTCCTGAGATCGCCCGCCATCGGCTGTTGAAGGGCGAGGAGTCTTAAGCATCGGTTCTCAATCGCTAGGTCGCGCTCGTCGATATCGTCGTCGCGCTTGAGGACTTCCATTGCCTCGTCGGCGTTCAGCTTGATGAGAGAGTCAACGGCAAGGCCGACCATTGCTTCGGCGCGACTTCCCATCTCAAGCAAATCGTGCTCAAGCTCTTGGATATCTGCCGCAAACGCATGTCTAGATTGTCCTTCCATGTTATTAATGTGTCGCTACCGCTTCTTTGGGGACGGATTCGCCAACCGGGAAGTGGCAATAAAACGACCGATCATCCTCTACCGTGCGTTCTGGATCAACCGCGAGGCAGATATCTTGAGCAAACGGACATCGACCGGCAAAACGACAACCGACGAATTTAGTCCGTGGATCGGGGATTTCGCCCTTTGGCGCCTCGGGAAGGTGCATTAGCTTCTCAAGGGTTGGGGCGGAATCCAGAAGGGCCCTCGTATAGGGATGGCGCGGATCGGAGAAGATCTTTTCGGTTGGTCCTTCTTCAACGATCCGTCCCAAATACATCACGGCGACACGATCCGCCAGAAAGCGAACGGTCGTTAAGTCATGGGAGATATAGAGAAACGAGCAGCGAATGTTGTCCTGAATAGTCCGCAGCAGGTTCAAAATTTGCGCACGAATACTTAGGTCCAACGCCGCAGTTGGCTCATCGCAGATGACTAGCGGCGGCTTTAGAGCTAAGGCGCGACCGATGGACACTCGTTGCCTTTGGCCGCCGCTGAGTTGGTGCGGAAACCGATCAACCAATGCGGCATCTAATCCCACTTCCTCGAAAATCTTGGCGGCATCGCCCGTCTTGCCTACGATCCGAAACGGTTCTAGAGCTGAGCGGCCAACGCGCCACTTTGGATCGAGGCTAGCGTACGGGTCCTGCCAAACCATGCCAACCTGCTCCGCGTTGTGGCGGCTCGTGCCGTGAATTTCACGGTCAAGCAACTGAATCCGACCTTTCGAGAGTGGCTGCAGACCTAGAACCGCGCGTGCCAAAGTTGTTTTGCCGCAGCCAGACTCTCCGACGACGGCCACGGTTTGCCCTTCTTCTACCTTGAGTGACACTCCATCGAGCGCGCGGACTGTGCCGCCCGGCGAAGCAAACTCGACGGCGATGCCATGAACTTCGAGAACGCTCACCTAGTCATCCCCCAAGGCGAGCCCCTGACTCCACAGAAGGCGCTCGCCGAGTTTGATTAGGAAATCGTCCTTATCCACGCACATCAGTTTGGTTACCCTAGGGGACCTCGTAACGCGCACTTCGTCTCCGCTTAACAAATGAAAGCGCGATTGTCCGTCTGCCGAAAGCACCGCGTCACCAGCCGTTTGAAGGGTGAATTTGACGTCAGCCTCGGGGGCAAGGACGAGCGCTCTGGAACTAAGGGTATGGGGTGCAATTGCTGTTAGCAGCAGCGCGTGGATGCGGGGATCCATGATCGGCCCGCCAGCCGATAGGTTATAAGCCGTTGAACCTGTAGGAGTAGCGACAAGGACGCCGTCAGCCGGATAGCTGGTGAGTCGGTGCCCGTCGACGGTAACTTCAAACGTGAGCATCCGGACCGTTGCCGCCCGCTGGAGGACCATTTCATTCAAGGCATGGAGACTGGCCACGACCTGTCCGCCCCTAAGGAGATCGGTCTGGATCATCATGCGATCCTCAAACTCCGCCCGGCCGTCGAAGAAAGTGCTGAGGCAAGCGCCAAGTTCACCTTGCCGGCACTGCGTGACAAAGCCGAATCGGCCATAGTAGACACCGAGGATGGCTGTGCCTCGCTCAGAACAAAGATGAGCGGCACGGATGAGCGTCCCATCACCTCCAAAGCAGACGACCAGATCGGCATCCGACATATCCTCGTCCGCCATGGGTTCTACACCGACACGAGACGCGGACTCTATGTCGGCGCCAACGCGGACGTCTCGCTCGTCAAGCCACTCCGCCGCTCCGTGCGCAGCCTCAACCGCGTCCGTTCGGTGGATATTCACAAGCAGGTTGATGCGCAAGGTTCTAGCCTGCCGCCTTCATGCGAACCAGGTTCGCCTTGACCTCTTCGTTTGCAGGATCGATCTTTGAAGCCTTCTCAAGAATCGCGATGGCCGCGGGGCGCTTGTTCAACCGCTCCAGGGTGACGGCAAGGTTGTTGTATGCCGGAACAAACCTGGGATTGACGGCCATGCTGGACCGGAAGGACTCTTCCGCCTGTGTCAGCTTGGAATTGCTAAGCAGGCACAGTCCCTTGCCGTTGAGAGCTTCCGCGCTCTTGGGATCAATGAGCAGAACCTGATTGTAATGGTAGCTGGCGCCTTCCAAGTCGCCGGTTTGATACAGGGAGTCGGCGAGCTGCTCCCGCAGATCGTTCCTTCCAGGCATGGTCTTGACCAATTCTTTCCAGGTGGCAATTGCCTTAGGAAGGTCTCCTGAACGGGCGGCGGCAGCGGCGAGATCGATTTTGGCAGTCTTGCTTTCGGGATTCAAACCTGAGAGCTTGTCGAAGAGGAGCGCCGCTTCTTTGAAGTCTCCTTTCTTAAACACAAGCAGACCAAGGTTGTTAAGCGAGTCCAAATCATTCGGGCTGATTTCCAAAGACTTTCGATAGGCGGCTTCCGCGCCAGGTGTATCGCCTGCTTGACTCCGCAATACGCCGAGATTGAACCAGAACGATGCTCCATCGCCTAATTGATCCTTCAGGCCTTCGTAGGAACGCAATGCATCCTTGCGGCGGCTCATTCGAGCATAAGTCTCGCCAAGGCTAAGCGTCACGGCGGAGTCTGACGGGTCAAGTTTGTTCGCGCGCTCCAGATAGACAAGAGCGTCGGTCGGTCGCTTGAGCCTTAGATAGGCGTAAGCTGCGTTCTTGGCAAACGTCTTGTTGTCGGGCCGAAGCTCAGAAGCTTTGCCAAAGTTCATGGCTGCCGAATGATCGTCTTTGAGGCCTTCGAAGGTCACGCCGAGGTTGTTCTTGACGAAGGCATCGTCCGGCTTGAGCTCTGACGCCTTCAGATAGGACGCCTGGGCCTTCGAATACTCCTTCTGCTGCAAATAAATGTTGCCCGTGTTGTAATAGGGCTCGTACATCTTGGGGTTGAGACCTGAAATGGTTTTGTACTCTGCAAGCGCCTTGTCAAAATCCTTTGTAGCAGTGTAGGCGTTGCCCAGATTCGTCAGGATTTCGAGATCCTTCGGTCGACTGGCAGCCGCTTGCTCAAGCAGAGGCACTGCATCGGCTGCACGGTTTGCTCGCAGATAAAGGAATCCGAGCCACGACTGCACATCGACATTCTTGTCGTTCTGCTTTTGAAGGTC
>JBBQMJ010000220.1:0-6148 GCA_038328815.1 Fimbriimonadales bacterium
CCTCGAACTCGCTGTTCAAAGATGGCTTTGCTACTACAACCTCGAAAGACCCCATCAAGGCTATCGCAACAAAGGCAAGACCCCATACCAAACCGTCGAGACATTCCTGCCAAAATGACAGTCAAGATCCCTGGCAATACAAAGGTCTGATCGCTGGCCGTCACACGTCACCCAAAAGGTATAATCTGAACTCGCCGCTGCAGTCCGTCTTGCCGGCACCCCCAAACCCTTATGCTTAGAGCTGGCATTGTTGGACTCCCTAACGTCGGGAAGTCGACCCTTTTTAACGCTGTCGTGGCCAATGCCAAGGCACAGGCGGCTAATTTCCCTTTCTGCACCATTGAACCGAACGTCGGCATGGTTGCAGTCCCCGATGAGCGGCTTGATGACCTTGCCAAGATAAGCGGTTCGGCGGATATCTTGCCTGCTCGGGTGGAGTTTGTCGACATCGCCGGCCTAGTCAAGGGCGCGAGCCAAGGCGAAGGCCTTGGCAATAAGTTTCTCGCCAACATTCGCGAGGTGGACGCGATCATCCACGTTGTTCGGTGTTTCGAAGACGATGACATCATCCACGTCTCCGGCTCGGTCGATCCTGAGCGCGACATCGAAGTCATCAATATCGAGTTGGCCCTTTCTGACATGGCGACAGCGGAGAAGAGGCTGGAACGCGCTCGGAAGGAGCTGCGAACTAAGAAGGAAGCGCAGATCGAGATCGATGCCTTGGAGAAGATTTTGCCAAGGCTTCAGGAAGGCATTGCCGCTCGCTCGGTTGATCTAACGGACGACGAGACATTTTCCATCAAGTCGCTTGGCCTCCTTACTTTGAAGCCAATCATCTTCGCGACGAACGTCTCCGAAGCGGACCTTGCGACTGGCAACGCATTCGTTGAGAAAGTGCGCAAAGTGGCGGCCCGTGATGGCGCAGAGGTCGTCGTGATTTCTGCCCAAGTCGAGGCTGAGCTCGTGGAACTGGCCGAGGAAGATCGGGCAGAGTTCCTAGAGTCGCTTGGCGCTAAGGAAGGTGGCTTGAAGTCGCTCATTCGAGCAACCTACGATCTGCTAGGCTTACAAACCTACTTCACGACCGGCCCCAAAGAAACCAGGGCTTGGACCATCAGCAAGGGAATGACAGCGCCGCAGGCGGCGGGAGTCATCCACAGCGACTTTGAGCGCGGATTCATTAGAGCTGAGACCGTGAGCTATACCGACCTTGTTGCAGCTGGCTCAAATAATGCCGCTAAGGAAAAGGGGCAAGTTCGCAGCGAAGGGCGTGACTATGTCGTGGCCGAAGGCGATGTCATGCTGTTCCGCTTCAACGTCTAGCGATTCCAGCCCAACGGCAAGACGTCCACTTTTTGGCCGTCCATGATGCGACTAGTCTCTGCTGGAAACAGAATTAGGCAATTTGCTCCAATCAAACTCGAAGATATATGCGAGGCGCGGCCCGATGAGGCCTGGACTTTACCGTTGGCATCTAGCCATCCACGCATGAATTCAAGGCGGCCCACTTCCTTCTCAGCAGTGCCCTTGAATACCGCCCGTCGAGGCGTGGGCCAGGGCTTCGGTGCGCCCATCATCTTAAACAACGATGGCCGCGCGAATAGGAAAAACGTGACGAGTGCCGCTACGGGATTGCCGGGCAGCCCGAATATGAGTTGGCGGCCACGCGTCCCGAAAAAGGTCGGCATCCCGGGCCGAATCGCTACTCGCCAGAATCCCTGCTCAACGCCTGCGCGGCGAAATGACTCCTTCACAAGGTCATATTCGCCGACGGAAACGCCACCAGTCGTGATCAGCACATCGCATTTAGAAAGAGCCTCGGATACCGCCTTATCCGTCGCTTCCTGAGTGTCATTGATGTGAACCCCCGACCATTCGAAGGCCAAAGCATCAAGCGCGGCACCAAGTGCCGGAAGGTTGGAATTTGGGATGTGCCCCTCTTTCATCGGTTCCCCAACTGGAAGCAGCTCATTCCCGCACGACAAAATGGCAATTCTCGGCTTCCTGAAGACCTTTAGATGAGCATTCCCCGATGCCGCTGCGAGACCAATTAAAGCTGGGGTTACCTCACTGAGAGTTTCAGCCAGCGTTTGACCTGCCTTGAAATCGTCTCCTGCTCGTCTGATATTTGCTCCCTCCTCGCAACCAAGCTCCAATGTGAGCCGCCCATCCTCACAGATCACGTCTTCTTGCATTGCAACAGCCAGAACACTTGTCGGCAACGGAGCTCCTGTGAAAACGCGCAGGGCCAGGCCTGGGCCGACTGCAACTGGCGACTTTTCCCCTGCTTTTATCTCTCCGACCACTTCAAGAACTTGGCCGGCAACTAAAGGCTCGCTCAATCCATAGCCGTCGACTGAAGAATTGTCGAACCGGGGGGAGTCCAACCGGGCGACCAACGGCTCAGCAAGGAAATGGCCGATCGTGAGACGCAGTTCGAGTTCGACTACATCTAGAGAATTCGTAGCCCGTTGGATCGTTTCGATTGCGGATTGGTAGGAGACGATCTGCACCGGTCGAAGTTTAGCCCGAAGCGCGGGCCCCCCTTGGCTGTTGCGGCCAAGAGGGAGTCACGTTCGGCGCGACTTAACCGCCGTCGGAACCGACGCTTGAGATCGTTCCATCGTAAAGGATGGTTTGACCGAAATTAAGGTTAAGCGAAGTGCCGCTCCCTGTCGCATTTGCAAACCGGCCGGTCCCACCCACAATATTCCAAGTACCGATCGAATCGACCGGGCTTATGAACTGACCCAGGGTGACGATATGAAGGACGTCACCATTGGCGGCCGTGATGTACGCATCAGATACATAGGGCCTGCCGCGAGATCAAAGTCATGCGGTGCCACGAATGTGACGTTACCCATGTGAGATGCGGACCCAGGTCCCGATGCCGTGAGGTACATGTGAGTCCCGACGAATATCGGCGCAGTTAACGTGGTTGCGCTGGCCTGAAGTTTGAATGGAACTTGGTCGCCGGCTGCCGCGAACTGGCTGGCCAAGAGGCAGATGATGGCTACGGATACTAAGCGAATCGATTTAAACATATGCTCCTTAGTAAGAAGAAATCTTACGGTTGGAGCAGTCTAAAGTATTCAACTGCCCGTGTCAACGGTTTAATCTACAGTTAATCAGTTCCTCCGCGACACGGGAAGCTAATGCCGCCCGACGGGCTGAGAAGTTCCGCATGGGCCGCCGCCTGTTGCTTGCGCCATATTCAACGCCTCACCGTCGAACTTCAAGGTCGAAGTGCAGTATTCGGTGACCTCGTCGCTTCCAATAGGCACGTAGTGGCAAATCAGCGATCTACGGAATCGGGTCGCGCTGGAATTTGGCGACGATCCATGGATTAAACTGCCGTTGAAAAACAGGACATCTCCGGCCTTGAGCGTGACATCACGAACTTCGGCGTCTTCAGGTGGTCTTACGTAATCAGTTGTGAACGATACAGTTGAGTCGGCCTTCTCAGGACAAACAATCTCCGCATCGTGCGACCCTGGGACGACCTTCATTCCACCGTTCTCGACATCCGCGTCGTCAACGGCTATCCAAGCTGCCATGCAGGTCCCCGGCTTGACACGAAGGTAATAGTTATCTTGGTGGAGTTCCTGACCGCGCGCCTTTGGCGGCTTGAAATAGAACATGGTCTGCACCGCTACCGGATCCTCGCCCATGAATGCTTGAAGGTACGGCAGTAGCCTCGGCTCAAGCACATATTTCCTTGAAAGCGGCCCGACTGGTTTATCCAAATGCGTGTGCGGCATCATCATGCGCGGATAGAAGGCTAGGGGGTCGCTTGGGTCAACATCGCCATAGTTGCTCATGAACTCAGACAGGCCCTCAACGGGACCTTCAGCATTGGCATCCATAAACGTGTCTCGAATCTCGTCGATCTCCGCAATTGTGAACACACCACGTGCGATCAAGAATCCGTCACGATTGTAAGCCACCAGCGCTTCTGCGGGAATGCCCTTAACCATCACTTACATTGTCCCCCGGATCAACCCGATGCAGCCGATTAATATCCGGTTCAGAAGACAATGACAGAGCGGATGACGTCGCCCGTTTCCATCTCGTGAAAGGCCCCCTCAACGTCGTCGATCGAAATTCTCCTCGTGACCATGGCATCAAGGTTCAACTGACCTTGCATGTAGAGTTGAGCCATAAGCGGGAAATCTAGCGACGGCAGGGCATCGCCGGAGTGGCATACATGCAAAGCCGCCTTGTTCCAGTAGACGCCCGTTGCCATATCGCCAAGGTTGAGGTTGACCGCGTCTTTCTCGGCGGGGAATCCGATGGTGGTTGCCGTACCACCGTAGGAAAGCATCTTGATCGCCTGCTCAGTACAAACGGGAATGCCGGTTGCTTCAAACGCGTATTCTACGCCTCCGTCCCAGCCGTCTTCAGTAATCCTTCTTACTTCAGCTACCGGGTCAGTTGACTTGGCGTTCACCGTATGGGTAGCTCCAAAATTCTTGGCCCACTCAAGCTTCGTGGGATTGACGTCAATGGCGATGATTTGGCGGGCATGTTGGATGCGCGCGCCCTGAATGACACTGAGGCCAACGCCGCCGCAACCAATCACGGCAACCCTGGAGCCAGGGAGGACTGGCGTGGTGTTCATCGTCGCCCCAACGCCTGTAATGACGCCGCATGCGATAAGGCAGGCCTTATCGAGCGGCATACCTTCGGGCATCTTGATCGCGGCTTTGGCGTGAACGACGGTGTGAGTGGAGAACGTGCCGCATCGCAACACTTGCGAGCACAATGCACCGTCGCTCTTGCGGTGGATCCTTGGCTGCGGTCGCAGCGCGGCATAGCAGTGCCGCGGATCGCCGCGTAGGCATGCCGGACACTTTTCGCATGGGGCGCGATAGGCGATCACGACAGAATCGCCTACCTTCAAATTGACTACTCCCTCGCCGACTTGCTCAACGATGCCAGCTCCTTCGTGTCCGAGGACGATGGGGAACGGCATTCCATTGCCATTGAGGTTCTTGACCGTGAGGTCTGTGTGGCAAACGCCACTGGCAACGAGACGGATTAGAACCTCATTGGGACCGGGAGGATCGATCACCACATCCCGAACCACGGCCGGTTTGCCTGGCTCCTCTAGAATGCACGCTCTCCCTTCAGTTGACATGTTTCAAATCTTAGCAAATCTTGGGGCCCGTGTGTTCGTCGTCCGGCCCTGGCGCGAACGATCGAGGGACTTCACTCGACATGAAGCACGTGATGCCTCCAGAAGTTATCTGGAGGCATCAATCACATGCACCAAACCTATTCAGTTGGATGCGCTTTTGAAGAGCCAGATGTGGGCTCCCTGAGGGTCTTGGATCAGGGCCATTCGCCCGACCGTCGGAACGTCCATCGGCTGGACGACGATCTTTGCGCCGGACTTTTCGCAGCTTGCTAGCCGCGCATCGACGTCGTCAACTTCCAGATACACGGCCCAATGCGGCGGGACATCCTTCATCTCAAGGTGATCCGTGCCCATCACGCCACAGATGGGTTTGCCATTCCTTGTGAGCATTCTGTATTTGCCCATGGGCCCCAAATCCATGTCCTCCGTGCCAAAGCCTAGGCACTTGGTATAGAACTCGATCGACTGGTCCGTATTTGGCGTGTACAACTCGTGCCAAACAAACGTTCGGCCAGTGGCGAGAGCATTTTGATCTTGCGTTGTTGTAGACATGCCGTCATTTTACGACTGTCTTTCAACGAACCCAAGCATAGTTGCCGGGGAAGCTACTTCTTCGTTAGAAATCTTAACAGAGCGACAGTTAAGCGCGCCATTTGAGCCATGGAACCCGGGTGGATGATTTCGAAACCGTGGCTATTCTCAATTGGGATGCCAATGGTGATCGGTCTTGCGCATAGGCCATGGCTCGCCGCACAGGACGCATCGCTGCCACCCCTTGAAAGCGATTGAAACTGGAGCTTCATTCCAAGTTCGCGTCCGAGACGGTCAACCTGGTCTGCGTCGGTCGGGGACATCGACGCATAACTGTCAGTCGCCCAGATCGTAGGCTGGTCGGTGACCTGAATCGGAGCGTCGTCTACCAGCGGGCCAAGTTCCAAGGCTATGCAGATGTCCGGGCGCAATTCGTTGAGGGCGTAGAGGGCTCCGTGCCCGCCGACTTCTTCGGAG
>JBBQMJ010000221.1:0-6094 GCA_038328815.1 Fimbriimonadales bacterium
TCCGCTAGTCCCAGGCTCTCTGATCCCCTTATGCCTTCTTTCGCCGCTTGGCGGCAATGCCAAGAAGACCGGTGGCAAGAATCGCCATGCTTGCGGGCTCAGGCACAGGCGCCAGATCTCCGGTAAACGTGAAGAACGAGATCGCCGGAGTGTGATTAATCAGAAGCGATTGGGCGAAAGTTCCTGAGCCGCCAGGAAGATTCGCGTACGTTCCCGTGCCCCCTGTATAGGTCCACAACCCATCAATTGACTGGGAGTTTCCGTTCGAAACGACGCTATTGATCACCAGATGAAAGTCAAGGGTATCGGTTGGCCCGGTGTATATACCATCGCCTGTGAGGGTGCCGCCATTGATGTCAACTCTGAGGCTAGTCAGGGCTCCAAAGCCGCCGTCTTGGGCGAGAACATTTTCCTGGACAACGAAGTCGCTAAAGTTCGTAAAATCGGTGGTCCCCATTGAGGAGAGGCCAATGTCAACGGCATGGGCGGTAGCGGCGGCAAATGCGAGGAACAGCAGGGTTCCTGCGCGGGTGAGTGTGCGCTTGTTGGACATCGATTCATAACTCCTCTAAAAAAAACCAGTCGGGGCTGAAATACCCCTCTTAATCATGTCAGATGTCTTGCAAACGTGCCGCGAGGCCACATTAACCTGGCAAGGTTATGGGGCAGGACGTGGAAGGGGCGCCTCAGGACGGTCCGCGAGAGGGCGATGACCTAACCTTTGGCGCGCTGGGCTCGGTCGGAGACGTGCTCAATGGCGACCGCTCTAATGCAAGCCTGCACCTTCGTCCGCGGCAGACTGATCAAGTTGTCTACCTCTTAATGTATCCGTGCATTGTCAACCAAGAAGCAAAGGATTCAAACCAGCCCGTGCTGGTCGTTTCCTTTCTGTACATTCCAAAGCCGTGCCCACCGTTCTCATAAAGGTGGAACTCAACCGGTCGCTTCGCCGCTTTCCAGCTATCGATCAAGCCAAACCCGCCATTTGCAAAGAACGGGTCGTCAGAGGCAAGCGCGATGAACAACGGTGGAGCATCCCCGGGGACCTTTACTGCCGCAAGGGGACCGTAAATGTCACCGATAAAGGCGGGATGTACATCTTTTCCGTACAGCGTCGTTGCCAGTGTTAACATAGCTCCTGCGGAAAAACCTATCATTCCAACCTTTGATGGATCGATATTCCATTCCTTAGAGCGTGAGCGAACGAGCTCAAATGCCGCAGTTGCGTCCGCTACCTGCGGCGCTAAGGCTAATGACGGATCCTGAGTTGTCGGCGGGCGACGAGCCGAGCCCGAAAACATCTGTTGCATGGAAGCCTCGAAACCCGCCATGTCGGCTGGCGTTGGATTTAATCGATACTTTAAAACGAAGGCAGCAACGCCCTTTTTCGCGAGGGCTCTCGCAACATCCCAACCTTCGTTTTCCATTGAGAGGGTACGAAATCCTCCCCCAGGAGCCACGATAACTGCTGCTCCGGTTGCCCTCGCCTTTGATGGCAGAAATGGAGTGAGCGTAGCAATGCTCACATTACGGGCAAATAAACTCCCGTATTGAGAATGCCAAGCTTCCTCGGCCGTGGCTTCTGGCAACTTACCGGTTGAAAGAACGATCGCATTCGGCTGTTCAGGGACTGCAATCGGAGTCATCTTATCGTTTTGGGCCATCGCGCAATATGGGGCAATCGACCCCAGTATGACGCTTGATATGATTGCGATCATCTTCATTTTCATCCTCAGTAGCTGATTATGGTGTCACCGTCGGCACTTGATGAAGTTTCGCGGTCGAACACCCTGCCGCAAAAGTGTGGTACACCGTAGCGGACGGTTTACAAACTCTTGAAATTGTAGCGGCGTGATTTCTGGAGCTAGTCGAAACTCGGTCGCCTTTGCATGATGGTTGGCGATATCCTCGACAGCCATTACTGCGTCTTACTCGCAATGGGCATTCAAGCACAGGACCATCTGGAAGCCCTCTTCATATTGGAAGGCCGCCGCATTGTCTCGACGCGTGAACCCAACCCGGGCCGGGGTTCCGAGTTTGTCCTAATCCGCCGAGCCGGTGGCTGCGCTTGGGCCATAGGCTCTGGCATAGGGGGCGAGCAGGCCAGGGAAGTCTCAAGACTGGCGCTTGAAGAACACCCGACCTCCGATCTTCGACGGCCTCCAAAACATATTGAGGAATATATGAAAATAATCGGCGGCGAGTTCGATGCCGGCCCTGCTTTCGAGTTTCCCAAACGCATGCCCGTATTTGAACGGACGGCCCTAATAGAAGATGTCGAACGGCTCCAAGGTTCGTTCAAGGGCTGGACTGCGGATGAGCTTCCCGGAAGAGCGCCGATCATGGCGATCGTTGAAGATGGCGTGCCGATAAGCATCTGTTTCTGTGCGCGAGTGTCTGAGTTGATTGCCGAGGCCGGAGTGGAAACAGCCCCGGAATTTCGGGGTCGCGGCTTTGCCGGATTGGCCACAGCCGGGTGGGCGACGGCCATCCAGGCGTCAGGTCGCACTCCCATCTACTCCACTTCGTGGAGCAACGGCCCTTCCCTGGCTGTAGCCCGTAAGTTGGGCCTTGTTGCCTGCGCAAGCTATTGGAACCTCTATCACAAAGCGGATATGCGAGGCTCGTAGCGCGCGACGGCTCCCCTGTCTCGCCGCCAACCTTCTTGGTAGCCGGAAGTCACCTTCCTACGTGACGCGGCACGAGAATTCGAGTCCCGCCTGGACTAAGGCAGAATGGACAAAAATGGGTTGGTACTCCGGAGGGGATTCGAACCCCCGATCTTCGCCGTGAGAGGGCGATGTCCTAACCGCTAGACGACCGGAGCACGCGGGTGGAAGCGAGTGATACTTTACCCCAGCGATGCCGCCGGGCTCAAGGTTCAGCCACAACCTGTAATTCTGGCGAGTAGCAGTGGCGAAGCGACGGAATCTGCCCTCAGAGTCTTGGATTCAGTGGTGCTCCCGAGTCCGAAAACCGCATGCGAAAGGGGCAGAGTCCTATCGCTTTGCTCTTGGGTGACTCATTTAAGGAAGCTGATGCTACGCCGTCGTCAAGGTGCTAAGTTAATGTGCATCACATCAACCGAGTAGGGAGTGCCGCACCACGAAGAAAAACCTTGGCAACTCCTCGGTAAGCCGATATAATTGCATGGTATGCCGTTATATCAAAGCCACTCTCGAGCCGTGAACGGGCGAACCACCAGCCGCAAGAATCTCCAAATCCTAACACTTGCCTGCTTACTCCTCCTTCCTTTGAGCGCCTCAGCCCAGTTGCCAGCCGTGACATACGGGTGGAACCTCGGCAATACCATGGAGCCTCCCGGCGGCGTAGGTACTTGGGGGCCGCCACCCTCAGAGGCGCTGATCGATGGAGTCGCCGATGCTGGCTTTAACACCATTCGTATTCCGTGTGCCTGGGATAGCCACGCCAACCAGACCACGTACCAAATAGATCCAACTTATATGGCGCAAGTCAAGCAAGTGGTCAATTGGTGTTACTCCAGGAACCTATACGTAGTTGTCAACGATCACTGGGACGGCGGATGGCTTGAAAACAACATTACAGGAACCGTGGATCCAACGATCAACGCGAAAATGAAGTCGTACTGGACGCAGATCGCGCATGCCTTTGCCACCTTCGATAACCACTTGCTGTTCGCAGGTGCGAACGAACCAAATTGCAGCACTCCTGAACAGATGGTCACGCTGCAGACCTACTACAGATCTTTCATTCGCGCGGTCCGCAGTTCGGGTGGCTACAACCTCCATCGATGGCTGGTGGTTCAAGGGCCGAATACCGATATAGACCTGACGTCTTCGTTGATGAATAACCTACCGATCGACGCTATTTCCGGTCGCCTGATGGTCGAAGTTCACTACTATTCGCCTTGGAACTACACTGGGCTGACTAGCGACCAGCCATGGGGCAACCAATTCTTCTATTGGGGACAAGGCTATCACTCGCCCGTCGATACCAGTCACAACCCAACTTGGGGCGAAGAATCCTACTTAGACGCGCAGTTCCAAAAGATGACCGACAAGTTCGTGAACAAGGGGATACCTGTGATGATTGGCGAGTTCGAGACGATGAAGCGTACGACTCTCACGGGTTCGAACCTTAGCTTGCATCTCGCCGGTAGAACCTACTTCCATAAGTACATCGTAGATTCCGCCCACCGCCACGGCCTAAAACCCTTCTATTGGGATACTCCGGGGTCGGGGCAAGGTTTCGATTGGAACACGGGCGTGATCTATGACTCGGATAACGTGAGGGCGTTGACGGGTGGCCAGGCACTCCCGCCTTCAGGCATTGAAGGCGTCGGTCCAAATCCGAGACCGGATTTCAGGTCTATCTTCTAGCGGTTCTGAGATCGAACTTGCCGGCTCAAAATGACGCACTTACTGCTGCATGCCTCTACTGAGGCATCGCTGCTTCCCAGCCGTCGTAGTTTCCGCCAAATTTCTCGGCCACCTTCTCAAGTTGACTCCGGCTATCGCCAACCGTCTTCTCGTTCACGAGCGTGCCCTCACTTGCCAGCACGAGCCAAGGAAAGGGATCGTCCACTTTAGGGCTTGCGGAGCGGGTGATTTCCACTTCATAGCCCAGCGCCCTCAAGTCCCCGCCTGCACTCTCAGCAGTCTCCTCGTTCGGAAGATAAAGAAAATGCTGGACCGTGTGAGGATTGTTCACATTGGAGTCAAGCTTGCGCATCAGGTCGATCAGCATTCGATCCCCGTCAGCGCCTGACGTCGTCTTGCCAAGAACCTTAAGTTTGGCCCGATTGCCTCCAAAGAGCTTTTTCAAGAAAGCCACGATTGAAAGTGTAGCATCCTGTTCTTGCCGCCGTCCCCAATTGCCGGCTAGGCCCCGGAACCCGGGCGTACCCAAAAACGTAAGGTGCATATGCTTCAAATTCCGGTTTGCCTGATCCTTGCAGCCGTAAACCAAGCCCTTCCAAGCCCCGGCCTCAGGGCCTTTACAACAAACGATGTGGCCGGTACCGATAAAGACCTTATGATCGTGCGCCACATTGTCATCAGGGGCACCAATCAGGCGATCGGGCGTGTGCTATCTCAGGGAGCTCTAACAAGGCACGGAGCTAAGCTTTCGGCACTACCTCAGTCCATTGAAGCGCCTCGCATCCAATGGTTCAAGGAAAATTATCCCGAAGTGATCGAGCGGGCCGCGGGCGTGAGGGAGACATACGACCTTAGGCAAAGCGATACAAGCGTGGACGCCACTTCAGTCCCCTATGACCTCGACTTTGAGCCGGGATGTTCAGTGATCTACTATCCTGGCGCATGCGTTTCAAATGGCCATGCGATGCTCAGCCGCAATTACGACTTTCCCAAGGCAACCTATGCCCAATTGACTGGACGCAAGGCCTCCCCAGTCGCCCGATCCATGACTGGCGATCCTTACATCATTGAAATGCACCCAGACCATGGATATGCCGCGCTCTTCATGTGCGCCTACGACATGATCGCCGGGGCAATAGACGGAGTCAATTCCAAGGGCGTGACGGTGGCATTACTTGCTGACGACATGACAAAGGTCAAAACGCGTGGGAAGCCGTACATTGGCCTGGGCGAGATCGATCTCCCGCGCTATGTCCTCGATAAGTGCGCGAGCGCCAAACAGGCTCGCTCGCTGCTTGCCAACGTGCCATATTACTCCACCTTTACACCCTGCCACTACATCATTGGCGATACCTCAGGCGATTCGTTCATCTTCGAAGTGAGCGCGGACGGCAAGCATTACTTCATCGATGGCAATGGAAAAGCGCAAATCGTCACGAACCATTCGGTCGCAGAATTTGGAACGGAGAATCTACCGTTAGGAGACTCGTTTGACCGCTACAGGCGCCTTCAAAACGAGTTAGCAAAGCGCCATGGTCTATACACACCCATCGACGTCAAAGAGAATAACTTCTGCGTTGCAGTACCAGCATCTGTGCACGTTGCCGCCACGTTATGGCATGCGGTCTACGACCTTGTGGACCATAGTGTCGAGATCAGCTTTTGCCTGAGTAAGGAGAGCGACCCCGTCGAACGTCGCACCCCTTATTTGCATTTCAAACTGACAGACAACT
>JBBQMJ010000222.1:0-6081 GCA_038328815.1 Fimbriimonadales bacterium
CTGCATCCGTCGCCAAAATGGTTCCTTGCCGCGATCGCGCTTGCCATGACTTGCCATGTTTCTGCCCTCCCAGATGAGTTGAGTTATCCGGGATCGAGCTTACCATGAGCTGCAAGATGCGGTTCACCGGACGGGAAGAAACTGAGCGCAGCGGGCGTTGGCATCGTTTCAGGACAGGAGATGCTGTTTTTCGGAAACGTGAGCCTTTACGAGAGCGGCGGCAAACTGCAATTCAATGTCTCGGATGTGTTTCCCGAGTATACGCTCGGCCAGATCGAGATGCAGCGGAGAGCCGTGCTTCTACGCTTGCAGAAGGAAGGGCTAACGGAACTGAATAGGCGACTTCGCTTTCCCGACCTCCCGTTGCGGGTCGCCCTGGTCAGTTCCCGAGACTCGGATGGGATGCGGGATTTCTCTCAGACGATCAAGAAGAGTGCATACCCCTTCAAAGTTACTCTGGTTGAAGTTTCCGTCCAAGGTCCAAACGTGGAGCAGTCAGTTTGCCGTGCGCTGGAAGTCTTGGCACTCTCGAACGGCAAGATGAAACTCGATGTGGTCTGCATTGTTCGCGGCGGGGGCAGTGCGACGGACCTGGGTTGGTGGAACAGTTACGCGATTTGTGCCGCAATCGCGAAGATGCCGTTGCCGGTCGTAACAGGAATTGGCCATGAACGAGATCGCGTTGCAGCGGACGAAGTGGCTCACACCGCCAGCGCAACACCAACCGCTGCTGCCGAATTGCTTTGTCGTACCATCCGTGTTGCGGAGTTAGAGGTGATGGCGGCAACTGAAGCCATCTCACAGATTGCTCGCAGAAGAATCGATAGCCAAAGGGACGTACTGAAATCCAGCATTCGGTCGCTCACGGATCAAACAGGGTTTATCGTCGCTGCCCAACACCGGCAAACCTCGTCTTTTCGAGATCAATTACTTGCCCATGCTCGCCGCGTACTGGACTCCCATGCCAATCGGCTTATGGTCGCTGTCAGGCTTGTGGTTGTGGAGCCGCCCAGCGTCGTACAGAAACTGAACCGCACGCTCGGCACTTTGTCTGAACAGGTCGCAATTTCAAGCAAGATCAATCTAAAACAAGCTGTATCAGAAACCGACAACATCACTGACCAGCTACTTGCCCATGCACGCCGGGCATTGGACCCGCATGCGTCATTGTTATCAGCGAGTTTGAGAATTGTGGCCGTGCAGCCAACCAGGGTGGTGCAGACGTTGGACCGATTTCTCGGCACGCTGTCACAAGAGATCGCGCTCTCAAGCATGACCACGCTAAGGCAGGCAGAGTCTCGGAATGAGGCTGCCGCCAATCAGATCGCGGCACATGCTCGCCGTGCCTTGGCACCACACATCGCCCTGCTCACAGCAAGTGCAAGAATGGTATCCGATGAGCCAAGCCGAGTCATCCAGTCCCTGGATCGCATCCTTGGCGCATTGTCACAAGAAGTCGCAACTTCAAGCTCGGCAAGCCTGAAAAAGGCAACCACGCAAGCTGAAAGTGTGGTACACGCCATCTCCCCATTGGTAACGCTTCATCTGCGCATTGCGGACAAGAAGCTCCTCCAAATGCTAGAGGGCATATTGACCGGGTTCAGCGTAAGGATTCGTTCGGAAGAAGCACGGATTCACCACCTCGGTGACTTGGTCGCAGCCCATGACCCCGAATCTGTGTTGAAGCGTGGATTTTCGATAACTCTCGATCAAGAGGGCCGAGCAATCAAAGATGCCGCCCTTGTGGAAATAGGAACAACAATCGTGACCAAGCTTGGTCACGGCCAAGTACAAAGCACCGTTACAACGAAGGAGTAGCCCGTGGAAGAAATCAACGAATCGCTGTCTTACCGTGACGCGATGGATGAATTGCAACAGATCGTCGCTCGGCTCCGCGAAACAGAAAATGTCGATGTCGATGATCTTGTGAAGGACGTTGCCCGCGCCAAGCAATTGATCGACTTCTGCGGAGGAAAGATCAAGAGGGCTGATACAGCCATCAAGACCATCGTGGGCGAGCTTCAGGTCGCCGACGCTCAAGGCCAATCAAATGTGTCCGGCACGACGCCGGCTGAAAAGCAGGGCCGTGATTCCAAAAAGCCATGAGGAAAGGCAAGCAAAGTTGTCATGGTGAAAAGCGAGTAACCCGCAATCAGGTGTCGCATGGACCAGCAGAGTCGAGGCACTGTCGCAAACGATCCAGTCATACTGGTTGCTTGTTGCGGCCCAAAACTGACTGATCCATCGCCGGCTGCTGATTTGTACATTTCGGACTTGTTCAAGAAGGCCCGAAGCTACGCTGAACGAAGGGGCCGGTGGTTCATCCTGTCGGCCCTGCACGGTTTGCTGGACCCTTCAGCGGTCATTGGTCCGTATGACGTGACGCTGAAGAAGATGTCTGCGGCGAAACGGCGAGAGTGGGGCCGGAAGGTTCGGGAGCAGATGGAGACTGCGGGACTGATCGGGTCGCCTTTGGTCGCACTTGCAGGAGCGGATTATTTGAAGCCGCTGGTAGATGCCGGCCTAGACGTGGCTCAACCGATGAAGGGGTTGGGCATCGGCAAACAGCTTCAATGGCTCAAGAAGCAAAACGGCTGATCTTTGCCGGATACGAAGCATCAAATCACCGCCCGATACAGCACCGGATCAAGCTGGCACTCCCGCAACGACCCGTGCAGGATGTACAGCCGAGGCTCTCTCCCGAAGTCGAACACCCGGAACAGGTGATACTGCTGTGGAACGTCCTCGGAGCAACGGACTTCGTTCCCCGTGACGTAGAACGGGAAGAACTTCCCCAAGCCAGTCGTCTTGACCTCCAACATTCGCTCGGTGTCGTCGGCATCGTCAAACGACAGGATGTCGAAGCCCAGGCCGTCGCCGATGTCTTGTGCAGCCCACACGACTCGCTGGGCGAGATCGTCTCGCCCGGCAGTTTTCAGTCGATAGCGTTCCAGATCGAAAACGAACTGCTCACCGAGCTTGCCAAGCTGACGATTGGCGGCGTCACGCTCGGCGAAGTCGATCTTCCGAGCCTTACGGGACAGCCACGGCTTGCCGGTGATCGTGGGAGCGATTGTCTTCTCGGGCGGGGCTTCGATGATCCGGTCGAGGTTGGGTGCCGAAACCTGCGTTGCCTGAACCGGGTTCAGGGCCGGCGCTGCCGCCAGCTTGACGAGGAAGCCGGGGTGCCGTTCCAGAAACATCTCGACTTCCGTGGCCAGAATCCCCTGGTAGTTGCTCCGAGGCTTGTAGCCTTCAATGTACGGCAGGCCGAGTTCGACCAGCACCGCGCTGAGATTCTGGTGCTTGAACTCGATGGACCCTTCGGATCGTGCCTGGAGCTTCGGGGCCAGTGCCTTGCGATGATCTGATTTCTTGAATGACTTGCCCAGCAGTTCAGCTTCGAGCATGTCGAAGTAATCAGCAACGATGAGGCCGACCTCTTGTTCAGTCCAGTCCTTGTGGGCCGGTTTCTCTTCCTCGGCGACTTCTTCGCCTTTGCGGATCACGGTGAAGCCGAGTTTCCGCAGCACGAAGTTGGCCTGCCCCGGTGCCTCGCCGCCGCTGAATTCATCGGGAGTGAGGATTCGGCCAATCGAATAGCGGCAGGCCAGTCCGACAACGGCCTTCGGCGCGTACCGCTTGCCGTCGTGGACGAGTTCGTACCCCGTGGGCTGGCCAAATGGGTGGTCGATGCCGCCGTCCAGATCCGCCAGCGTGCGGAGGACGTGTTCCTGTTTAAGACCTGGGGGAATCGATTGGGGCATGGCAGCTTCCCCGTGAATCACCGCTCGACGGACGCCAACGCGGATCGCGGCCCATCGATTCACTCATTCTATAAACTGAACGTAACCCGTTCCTGCCAGTGTTGATCGGGACGACAAACGGCATCCCGACCACTCCTGATGACGGCGTCGGGCCAAAGGCAGGATACGGCCCAGGTCCGCTTATCCTGGCCGGCGATGGCCGTCGCCGTCACGATCCTGACCTGGGGGATCAGGTCTGAATCCCGCCGAATTGTGAATCGATAGAATCAGCGATGCAGGGTTGAGGAAGTCAGATAGAGCCATCACGGCACGCACAAAGAGTGAAAAATGGCAAAAACAAGGGAACGCCGCGTCGTTCATTTGGAAGAACTCATTCCCCGCCCAGTCATACAGTCGTTGAACGAGGGTACCGACCTTGCGTGCGCCCTTATCTGCGGAGCGTACATTGAGAATGCAACCGGATCTCTGCTGGAAAAAAACTTGATAGATGATCCTCTCGTAAATGGCCCGAATGGAATCCTGAACGGCCCAACAGGGATACTTAGTTCTGCGTCTGGGCGAGCCGACCTTTGTTTTTGTCTGGGCTTGATTGATGAAATCGTTCACAAGAACCTGAAATCTATAGCAAAGGTTCGCAACTGGTTCGCCCACAGCCCAACGCCGATTGACTTCACCGACGTTCATGTCAAATCAGAATGCGAGAAGCTTCATTTCTTGATCGGTGATCCAACCGACGTTGGCGTGTTTGCTGGTCAGCTAGGAATCATGGCGCAATCCTTCAGGCCAGTAAAACCACTCGACAAGAAAACAACCGACCGAATAGTATCAAGAACGCGACATAGACTTGTCTTCGGTACATGTTGGACACTGCTGGTCTTGTTCCATTCGATTTACGCTGCAAGAGGCATCGAAGAAGCAATTGATGATTCCGTACATGGGCCGAAACGTATCGAAGAAGCGTTCAAAGATTCCATAGGCAAAGGAAAAACCAGCGAACAATCGCTCAAAGACGCGGTATACCGAAAAAGACGACCAAACGTATTTGAGAGTACGCGCAGTTTTCTGGTTACCCACAACAAGAATGGCAAGCTATTCTTCGACACCGTCGTCCTTCTCAACGATAAGTAAAGGGTGCATCGTCGTACCAAACCAAGAGCAATCGCCATGCGTTCAATCACGATGTTCGACAGCACCAAGGAAAATTTGCTCGACCTGTTGCGCAGCCTCCGAGAATGCAAGACCCAGCTTCCCGATTTCCAACGTGGATGGGTATGGGACGACCTGCACATTCGCAGCCTCTTGGCGAGCGTGTCGATGTCGTACCCCGTGGGTGCCGTCATGATGTTGCAAACCGGCAACCCAGACGTTCGTTTCAAGCCTCGACCCGTGGAAGGGATCGCATCGCCCAGTCCACCAGTTGAACCCGAACGCTTGATCCTTGACGGTCAGCAGCGGCTCACATCACTGTTCCAGTCTCTCCTTCTGGATAAGGCTGTCCTGACCAAAGACATTCGCGACAAGCCCATCAAACGGTGGTACTACCTCGACATCGCCAAAGTCCTTGACGCTGATGCCGACCGCGAAGACGCCATCGTTGGGGTGCCTGAAGATCGCGTTTTCCGCAACTTCCGTGGCGAGCCGCTTCCGGGCAAGGATTACTCCACCATCGAGAAAGAATGCGCGGCAGAAATGCTGCCGCTACCCCTTGTGTTCGACGTGGCCGGTTTAACAAACTGGCAGATGAAGTATCTTCAGTCGGACCCCGCCCACATTCAAGAACGCCTTGCACGCTGGAACAACTTAACCCAGGAAGTCATCCAGCGATTTCAGCAGTACATGGTTCCACTCATCATTCTCAGGAAGGAAACGCCGAAGGAAGCGGTGTGCCAAGTATTCGAGAAGGTCAATACCGGCGGCGTCTCCTTGAACGTGTTCGAGTTGCTAACCGCGACATTCGCGGCTGATGAGTATCATCTGCGTGACGACTGGGCTGCCCGTGAAAAGCGACTTCGCCAACGCAAGATCCTCGGCACCCTGGAAAGTACGGAATTCCTCCAAGGCATTTCCTTGCTGGCCTCCCGAGATCGGCGGCTGAAGGCTTTGGAGCAGGGCGTTCTACCTGACAACGCCCCTGGCATCAGTTGTAAACGCAAAGAAATCCTGCGATTGACCCTTCCTTCCCGTCCGGTGAACCGCATCTTGCAGCTCATGGTAAGCTCGATCCCGGATAACTCAACTCATCTGGGAGGGCAGAAACATGGCAAGTCATGGCAAGCGCGATCGCGGCAAGGAACCATTTTGGCGACGGATGCAG
>JBBQMJ010000223.1:0-6077 GCA_038328815.1 Fimbriimonadales bacterium
TCTCCTCCATCGGCTTGAAATCGATGCTAGCGAAATGGACCCGAGGCGTTGTCCCTGTCTTGAACCGGCGCAGGTTGATGCCTAGATCTTTCAGGAAATCGCTAAGGGAGACCGAAGCCTGGTCGCCATGCCGCGCCGCCACCGTCTTCTTCTGACCTTCATGACACAGCCCGTTCAGGAACGTGCCGGTTGTTAGGACAACGGCTCGACATTCTAAATCCTCGCCCGACGCGAGACGAATTCCCGTTACCTTGCCATCTTTCGAGAGCACGGTCTCAACAACGCCTTCGATCAGGGTCAGATCGGTCTGTTCGCGCATCGTCTTCTGCATGAGCTCGGGATAAAGCTCTTTGCATACGTGCGCACGAATTGTCTGGACAGCGGGCCCACGCCCCGTTCCAACTTTGCGGATGTGCGTCAGGGCGTAATCGGTGGTTACGCCCATCTGGCCGCCTAACGCGTCCACTTCCCTAGCCATGTGGCCTTTTGCCGGGCCACCAATGGAGCAGTTGCAAGGCAAATGGCCAATACGATCGAGCCGCATGGTGACGCAGGCCGTCTTCTGGCCCATGCGCGAAGAAGCGAGCGCCGCTTCAATCCCGGCATGCCCCGCTCCCACCACAATGACGTCGAACCGCTTCACGAATTCAGTCTACCGATGCAGCCCGAAGACGGGCTCAGAACTCCTCGTAGTCGTCCGTTGCCTTCGGCTTCTCCGTCTCGTCGAGATCATCCTCGTCGTCCTCGTCAATGTACTCTTCCTGGTAGTCATCCCAATCTGCCTGCCGGGGAGGCAGAATTGGCGCGAGAAGCAAACCACCAGCATAGAGTCCCGCCGCGAATATCGCCGCGATTCCCATAGGCTTGGTGGCGCCTGCCCCAAAAAGGTCTGCAAACCCCTGAAAATAGGCTAATGCAAGCAGAATCGGCCAGATGAGAGCTATGGCGACCGCCCCGTAGGCGAGCTTTCTAACCCGTGATTTCATCGCGCCGTCAAAGAACGCGACGGTCGCGGCAATGCAAAAGACAAAGAGCAGATAGAAGGCGGAGGTCGGCAGTGTGCCCTTCTCAAGAATGTTTAGGCCCAATACCCAGACGGCCACAAGGGTAAGTATCCGTAGCAGGCTTGCCGTGTGCTTCCCAAAAGCCTGTTCACCCAAAACCAGGCCAACAACACCAATAACGTAGGCAATGGGCTTTCCAATTGGCGAAATCGTGTGAATGCTTCGGGCCACGAAATAGACAATCACTGCCACGACGAGAAAGATGATCGCGCGGTTCTTGGCGTTCTTGCTCTCCATGATTTCGTCCGAACCCGCGAGTAAACTACCAGAAGTGCGCACCTGGCAGATTAAGCTTTTTGCATATCTTCGGGAAAGACACGGCGACGTTACGACCATCGAAGCTGGTGACACGGTCGGCGAAGTCCTTGATGCACTTACTGCGAAGGGCATTGGTGGCGACTATTGCCGGCTAGCAGTCAATAAGGCGTTCGCAAAGCGGGATCAGGTTCTGGGCGCCGCAGACGAGCTCGCGCTTATCCCGCCAGTCAGTGGTGGCTAGGCCCAGTTGTCAGATAAGAAGTCTGCTAGGTCTTGTAAAAACTTCTCGTCCGAATAATCAAAGGCCCCAACCGCGTGGCCGTCGATATCGATTTGTCCCAGAACAATGCTTCCATCCCTGATAAGAACGACGATCTCCGACCGTGTGCTAAGGCTGCAGGACAGATAGTTTTCAATCTTGGTTACGTCGGCAATGACTTGGTTTTCGTCTTCGGCTACCGCGGTTCCGCACACTCCAACGCCTACCTTGATGTGTGTGTGATCCGTCTCCTCGCCTACATATTCGTCGAGGACCAGAGTGTCTTTCTCCAGACGATAGACGCCGCACCAGTCATAGCCAGGTAACTCAAAAAGTCCCTGCATTGCGGCCTTTCGCAATAGAGCCCCCGATAGGTTCTTGGATCTCAACTCGTTTAGGAACTCAATTGCTTTTATTGCGGTGATCACACCGAAATGTTACCGTCGGCCACAATCTTAGCCGTGGGCAAAGTTGTTTGGTGCAGTCTGGGAGTTGAGCCCCTTGAAGCCAAGGCGATGCTGGAAGCAGTCAAGAGCGACCTACTGGGCGGCGTGGTGTTGTTCAGCGGCGAGGTTCGCTCGCAAACTGATACCCAGGTCACGACTCGTCTGCATTACGAAGCATATGAGGACATGGCACTCTCTCAGATGCGATTGATCGCGGCAGAAGCGGCCAGCCGCTGGTCAGCAAATGTCGCCGTCGCCCACCGCACCGGCGAGCTTCTGCCCGGCGAAGCGGCGGTGATCACCGTAGCCGCCTGCGCGCACCGTGCCGAAGCATTCGAGTGCTGCAAATTCCTGATCGACCGGATCAAAGAAGACGTGCCGATTTGGAAGAAAGAAGGGGATTGAAGCTGTCATTTCGAAACCCCTTGTGAGAGATGACAGTCTAGGAGATCCGCAGCAACTCATCACCTTGCGAGTAGCGGGGTCAATACTGTCGCTGCAGCAGATCTAAGAGCAATTAGCTTTTCCAGCTAGATCTCTCACACGGAGTTCGAGATGACAGCATCCTGAACTCGGCGTGAACAAACACGATCATTCACTTCGCCTCTACTGCGTTCAGGATGACACTTACAACTAGTGAGGCAATGAGACGCCTCGTTCGTGCCGCCGGTCCGGACGCTCGCAATCCGCAGCCATTTATCTATAACGTTGGCTCCCGAAACTGCTCACCCTCAGTCGCCGCCATAATCATGCGTAGAAAGATGAGCATGAGAGTCGATGTCACGATTATCGGAGGAGGGCCAGTTGGCCTCTTTGCCGCGTTTTACGCTGGCCTGAGGGGAATGTCGGTTCGAATCATCGATAGCCTCCCAGGACTAGGCGGGCAGCTCACCGCGCTGTATCCCGAGAAGTTTGTTTACGACATGCCTGGATTCCCCAAAATCCTTGCGAAAGACCTAGCCGTCGAAATGGCCACGCAGGCCCTACAGTTCAACCCAGACCTCGTCCTAGAAGACACCGCCGAAAGCCTTGAACCTGACGATGAAGGCTACGTCCTCACAACCAAGAAGGGCCAAAAACTTCAGACCAGAACGGTGATCATTTCGGCAGGCGCCGGGGCTTTCACCCCCACGCGAATTGGCATTGAGCGCGAAGAGGAGTTTCACGAGAACGGGCTGTTCTATGGCGTCAAGAACAAGTCCCACTTCCAAGACAAAAAGCTCGTCATCGTCGGCGGAGGAGACAGCGCGTTCGATTGGGCCCTAAATCTCGAACCGATCGCCAAAGAGATCACCCTCGTCCACCGTCGTGATCAGTTCAAAGCGCATGAAGAATCCGTAAGGCAAGTTCGAGATAGCCGCGTGGATATGAAGCTCTGGTTTACGGTGAAAGAACTACACGGCAACGGCACCATCACGGGCGTCACCTTGGAAAACACGCAAACCAAGGAAACTCACCACCTCGAAGCGGACGCTTTGATCGTCAACGTCGGGTTCAAGTCCAGCCTCGGCCCTATCAAGACTTGGGGTGTCGTGATTGAAAAGAATCAAATCGTCGTCGACCAACGATTCGAAACGGCTTTGCCGGGCGTGTTTGCGATAGGCGATGTTTGCTCGTTCGACGGCAAACTCAAACTCATCGCAACCGGGGTCGGCGAAGCAGCCACTGCCGTGTGCTTTGCGAAGATGCGCTTAGACCCCGAAGCCAAGCTCTTCCCGGGCCACAGCTCGGACATGGACGTCCCCGCAGGCCACTAGCGCCAGACATTATTTACGGGCTTTTAGCTTCCTTAACCCGGCCTTAACTCTGCAAGGTCAAACTAGCATTCGGAAAGCAATGGTCATCGCGTGATAAACTTCCTTCCCTGCGGCCACAAGCAAGGTCGCAAGTTCCAGGAGGCACTTCCACAAATTGGGTAACGCATACACGCCAGGTCTGACAGTCAGCGGAGACATCGTCGTAAGACGAATCCGCCGCCTTCCCATCAAAGGAGAGGTGCTTGTCAAGGAAAATGATCCCGTCACGCCAGACAGTGTCGTTGCCCGAGCCATGCTCCCCGGCCCATTGCAAACGATCAAGCTCACTGAGAAGCTAGGCGTTGAGCACAAAGAAATCAAGGAATTCTTTATGCTGAAAGCGGGCGATACCCTTGAGAAGGGGCAGGTCATTGCGGAGACGAAAGGTTTCCTGGGCCGCTTTAAGAACACCGTCCAAAGCGACTACACGGGCACCGTCGAGTCGATTTCAGAAATTACTGGCAGTGTGTTGGTCCGAGAAGCATCCATTCCCGTTGAAGTCAGAGCCTACATTCAAGGCACTGTTGCTGACATTCTTCCTGCCGAAGGCGCGATCATCGAAACCCGCGGCGCCATGGTCCAGGGAATCTTTGGCGTGGGCGGCGAGCGAACAGGTGTAATCCGAGTCGCAGTAGCCACCACAAACGATGTTCTAGAAGCCAAAGATGTTTTGGATTCAGACGCGGGCAAGATTATCGTCGGCGGCGCCGGCATGACTTTCGATGCGATTCAAAAGGCCTCCCAAGTTGGAGCAACGGCAATTGTTGCCGGGGGCGTCAAGGACGGCGACCTTACAAAGTTCCTCGGCTACGACATCGGTGTTGCAATCACGGGCCAGGAAGCGATCAACCTGACGATCATGGTTACCGAGGGCTTTGGATTCCTTGGCATGGCCCAGCGAACTTTTGAGCTCCTGAAATCGCTCGAGGGTCAGACCGCCAGCGTTAACGGCGCCACCCAAATCAGAGCTGGCGTCATCCGGCCGGAGATCATCGTGCCCCACGCGGCCAATGCCAAGCAACAGGTCTCTAAAGAAGACGTCCACGAGCTTCAAATTGGGACGCCGATCCGCATCATCCGGGAGCCGTATTTTGGGAAATTGGGAAGCGTCACCGCGCTTCCTGCTCAGCTAGTCGTCGTGGATTCAGGAACGGAGGTTCGCGTATTGAGAGCGAAGCTCGACACCAGCGAAGAGGTCACCGTGCCTCGCGCAAATGTCGAGATACTCGCAACCTAGATCTGCCCCCCAACGACGTACGGGCAGACATTTTGAATATCGAAACGAATTGATTTCGGAGAGTCTGCTTATGAATAGAGAGTGCGTCAAATTGGGAGTTCAGGATTGAAGCTGCTTATTATCGATGACGAGCCGGCCATTGTTGAAACGGTCGAGACTCGGATGCGCCGGGACGGGTTCACTACGTTCACAGCGGATTCAGCCGAAGAGGGCATGCGCCTATTTCGTCGCGTGAAGCCGGACCTCGTTATCCTGGATATCATGCTCCCACAGCGCTCAGGTTTTGAGTTCTGCCGATCAGTGCGACAAGAGCACGCGACTCCGATCATCATGCTCTCTGCGCGAGCCGAAGAAGCAGATCGCGTGAAGGGACTGGAAATGGGAGCAGACGACTACGTCGTCAAACCCTTTAATCTAAGTGAGCTCTCGGCGCGCGTCAAGGCCGTTCTGAGGCGTGCAACTGGCGAAGCAGTGAAAGAGCCCGTCGAGCGTGGCAGCCTCAAGATTGACCCCCGCACCCATGAAGCCACAGTTGACGGCAAGCCAATCGTCCTTGCCCCGAAGGAATTCGCCCTCCTCTATTTCCTTGCCCGGCACGCCGGCCAAGTCTTTTCAAGAGAAGCGCTGCTGGACCGAGTGTGGGGACGCGATGCCTTCGTCAGCGCCCGTACTGTCGACGTCCATATCCGGTGGCTACGCACCAGGATCGAACTAGATTCAAACAACCCCGAGCGGCTCCTAACCGTCCGCGGCGTTGGGTACAAATTCGCGGGCTGAACCTTAGCGACGGTTGAGTAGTCTGTAAACTCAACCCATGCCATCTCCTAGCGCCGCGGGCGAGAGTTCGCAAAAGCCTTCATCCGACAAGCGCGTGGTAGTGATCGTGAACACGAAATCGCGCCGCGGACGTGACTGGCTCCCGGCCGTCAGAGAATTCTTCAAGAGCGCCGACATCGACCTCGCCGGGTTCCATGTTACAAAAGACGGTAAAAAGCTCGGGAGCTTGATTCGCACATC
>JBBQMJ010000224.1:0-6072 GCA_038328815.1 Fimbriimonadales bacterium
GTCCACCCAGTCCTTGTTGCCCCAGTCGCCCTTGATTGCTTGGGTGTGGCCCTCGCCGTAACCCTTCGATCCGCGCGGGTTTGTGTAAACGACCACGTAACCTGCCGCCGCCAGCACTTGCATCTCATGGAAAAATGTCCAGCCGTATTGCGCGTGGGGGCCGCCGTGGACCTGAAGCACCGCTGGATATTTCTTTGGGGACGCGTAACCGATCGGCTTCATCACCCAGCCGTGCAGCTTGGTGCCGTCAGGTGTGTCAAGCCAAAGCTCCTCGGGCTCGCTCGCAAGTAGCTTGGAGTGGTAATCCTTGTTGAAGTGTGTTAACCCCTTGATCTCGGCATTCTTGGATTTTGTATCGATAAAGCCGACCTCGGAGAGCGTTAACACGTCGCCGAAAGTGACGGCAATCTTCCCATCCTTTGCCACGTTGCCCAGGTTGATATGGCCGCGCCCAACTGTCAGCAACGTGACGCCACCCTTCTCCAAGTCGATCTGACCTAACTGCGATTCGCCGTGCCATCCAATTTCTGCGAAGAGAGACTTTGAATCCGGCGCCCAACGCAGGCTTGCATCAAAGGCTGCCTCTTTGGAATCGCCCAACATGGCGGCGGCCATGCAGTAGTCTTGCTTATCGGTCAGGCATTTATAGGCGCCTCCACCCGACGGCGCGACGAACGCCTGCGTGTTGCGCGCGTCCCAGCCACCTTCTGGCTCTTCAAACCCCGCCCACGCAATCCAGTTACCGTCTGGTGACCAGCAGACTGCACTCATGCCGCCGTGAGGCAGCTGCTCTAGCATCCAAGCCTCGCCTTGCAAATTGACCCTGAACATCTGCTCATCAGCAGGGTCGGCAAGGGGGCGTTTTGCAATGCTGTGGGCAATCGCCAGTTCTTGAGAATCCGGTGACCAGTCGAAGGAGTAGCCGTCGATGGTGCCCGCGTTGTAAAGCATGCGGTGCCTGCCCGTCGCCACATCCAGCAGATAAACCGCGTGACGCTGGCTTAAGAAGTAGCCATCGCCATCCAGGCGGTACCAAAGGCTGTCGAGCTCCCGGGCAGGTGTGCTGAGGCCCTTTTCTTCCCGCTCTTTTCCAGCCTTTTCGGTCCAATCGGGGTGGCTCTCGCGAAAGATGAACGCGATATGCTTGCCATCTGGCGACCATTTGAACCCACTAACAGAGCCTTCGGGGAGGCTGCTAAGTTTGTGGGCCTCGCCGCCATTGGAAGGAATGAGATAAAACTGCGCCCCCGGCTTATCGCGGCCACTAATAAAAGCGATCTGGCTGCCGTCCGGTGACCATCGTCCGTGCCCATCGCCGTTCTCGCCCGAGGTCCACTGAGTGGTAGCGCCCTTCAAATCAACAGTCCACAAGTTCGTGATGTACTTGTTCTTGTCGTTGATGTGCTTGCGGGAGAAGAGGATTCGAGAGCTATCTGGGCTGAGTTGGGGGGCGCCAACGAAAACGATTTTCAGCAGATCGTCCGGCTTAATTGGTCGTTTGGGCATTGGGCGAGGATACCTGTGCGGATGACGTGTCGCGGGGTGTTAGGTATTGGGTGATCCCACACGGAATCCGACTCGTCACTTGTCACTTTCACCCTTCACGCAGCCCTAGTTGCTGGGCCCCTGTAACCACCGCAAAACATTCCATCTCTATAGCTCTTGAGGACCATGGAACGCAAGCAACAACTTCGCGGTTCGTGTTCCTAGTGGTGGTTTTCGACGGTTCAACAAGAGGCTCCGCCGACAGGTCATCGCAACTCTCAACTGGAGTGTGATTCAAATTATGTTAACGATGAATTGGCGGAAAGGCCTCGGCCTTTCGGTTCCTCTTCTTGTCCTCGGCGCGCTGTTAGTTAGCGGGTGCGGCGAAGGTGAGCGCCCCCCTGGTGGAATTCAAGATGCCGCCCAGCCTGCAGGGACGGCCAAAGCCCAGGGCGGAGCGGTTCTTGCTGGCAGAGCGGTTGAACCAAATACTGACGCGGACTCGGCTACCATTTTCCGTCAAGTCGTTCGAAAAGGCGAACTCGAAGTTCGCGTGGGGAACGTTGACAAGGCCGAGAAAGATGTCAACCACATCGTCGAGGCGGCTGGGGGCTTTACCGAGACGACATCAAGCACCGACCTTGCAACGCACCCCGTGATGAAGATGGTTCTTCGCGTGCCATCCCCAACCTTTGAAGACACTCTCTCCAAATTCGAGGCGCTTGGCGTGCGTCTATCGAAATCGGTCGAGACGCAGGATGTCACCAACCAGCTCGCAGAAATCGACGCTCACCTGCAGGCGCTCAAGCAAAAGGAGGCTGCCTACCGAAACATGCAGAAGAAGCATGTAAAGGGTGAGGACGCGGCTGTAGTTGAAAGCGAGCTTTCCGCAGTACGAAACGACATCCAGACGACCCTCGGCCAGAAGAAATCCCAAAGTGGCATCGCCGCTCTGTCAACGATCTCGCTCACATTGGAACAAGGCGCGGTCGCGGGTGCAACTGGAACAGATCCAAAATGGTTTTCTCAGTCATTCGGTGAGGCTACCGGTGCTGCCGGGATGGTGCTTCGAGCTCTAGTCACCGTTGTGATGTGGCTCGCCGTCTTCTCGCCCATATGGGTGCCCGCGTTTCTTCTCCTCCGCAAGGTTAACAAGCGCCGGCCACCCATTGTAACCGGGCCGCCTAATTTCACGACGTAGCCGAGAGCGCGCTCCCTGTGTGGCGCGGTCGCACAGGGAGGGCTAAGCGAAGATAAGTAAGGCGCTATGTCGTCGAAACCGCCTGCGGTGGCTAAGCCTGCAGGTGTATTGCCTCCGTGAGCGTGCTAGGTCTCTAGGTCTGCGGCGCCGTTCACGAGCATATTTCAGTCCGGGAGTGGCTCGCCTTTGGTCTCCGGCGCAAACGGAATTGCCCCGAGTCCAATGACGTAAACCAGCCCTGCGGCTACAACGCCAGCACCCACGTTGCCGCCGCGAGCCTTGATAAACATGCCAGTGAGAAGTGGAACAGGCGCCGTCAGAATGCGCCCCGTGTTGTATGCGAAACCTGATCCGGTCGTCCGTACCTTCGCAGGGAAGAGCTCTGGGAAATAGAGCGCGAAGCCTGCCGAGAGGCCGATTGAGAAGAACGAGAGAATCGGCGCGGCAATTAGCAGTGCCTTGAAATCTCCCGTTTGACTAATCCAAGCTGCGAGGGCTATGGAGATTGGCGAAAGGATAAAGAACGCGGCAAAGGATCGCTTTCGGCCGAACCGCTCACACAGCCACGGAAAGAGAAGCACGCCGAGGAACGTCCCAATGTGCACGGTGTATGTGGCAAAGCTTTTCCTGTCTGCGAGGGCAGCGGCACTCAGCCCCTGACTGGCGGCCTGTACCAGGTTTGGAAGCCAAAAGGTGACCGTTCCTGCTCCGGCTATGCCGGCAAAGCCCAATGCCAGAGCAACGAGTGCATTTCTTCGAAGCTTCGGATCGCCGAAGACGGTCGCCAGAGGCGATTTATCAGCTTTCAGTTCTGGCCGAGGAGGCTCTTTCAAGCTTAGCCGCGCAACAATTGCGATGGCGGCGGGAGCGACGCCAACAAGGAAGAGCGCCCTCCAGCTAACGTGGGCGAGTCCTTGGTTAGCAAGCGCGGCAAGGATCGGTCCAATGGCCGCCGCTGTTTGGAGAAGTGAGGATGCCGGCGCGCGAGCCTTGTCTGGGAAAGCTTCTGCGACCAGTGCCGTTCCCGCCGCCCATTCGCCACCGATACCTAAGCCCGTAAGGAAACGCATCCCCGCAACTTCAACAGGCGTGTGGCAGAGTGCGGTCAGGCCAGTGAAGAGGCAGTAAAGGGAAATAGTAAGGACAAGCGTTCTCACTCGTCCCCAACGGTCGGCCAGTACTCCAAAAATGAGCCCACCCAGCGACCAGCCAAGGAGGAAGATGGTAAGAATCCATCCTTCGTAATAGGGGCCGTTCAGCTTGTAACCCGCAGGTCCCAGCATCTCGGTGAGCATGGGTCCCTTGGCGAAATTGAACAGCGCGGTGTCTGCAATATCGAACACCCACCCCAGCCACGCAATGGCAAGGATCGTCCACTGAAGTTTCGTCAAGCCCTGGTGCCAGGAGGTTCGCAAGGTAGCGGATTATGGCTCAGTCCGTTGCCACGGTTGATGTAAGCCTCCTTGAAGACACGACTTTTGAAGAGATTCTGAAATAGAAATCGCTCAGCAACGGTCTCAGCCGTTACATTTTGGGGGATCAAACTCGTATTATCGTTCCAGATGAAATCAATTGCCCTTGTTTCACTTGTTGTTGGTGCCGCTTTTGTGTCCGTTGCTTGCGGAAGTAAAGATTCGGCAGAAACAACTGCCAAGACAGACACTCCCCCGGCGGCGACTGGAGTGCCCGGTGGCGCGCCCTCGACAACTCCGGTGGCTATTAAGAGCCCGGCGACCTACGCGACCCTTGCTCCCTACCTCGCTCAGCACTGCACAGGTTGCCATGGCGCGGGACAGAAGGTTGGTGCGAAGTTTAACCTTACGAGCTATGACGGCGTAATGAAGGGCGGCGAAGACGGTGTCATGGTGAAAGCTGGCGACCCAGACGGAAGCCCACTACTCGCGTACCTCAAGGGCACCAAGAAGCCACCGATGCCAATGCGACAGCCATCGCTGCCGCCAGCAGATATTCAGGTCATTTCAGATTGGATCAAGGACGGCGCCAAAGAAAAGTAGGCCCAGACTATTTCGGAGAACAAAATATGAAAAGGCTATTTCACGTCTCATTCATCGCCGGTTTGGCGCTCGCAGGGTTGGCCGTTGCCCAGAAGCCTGGCCCTAAAGTCACTTTGCCGAAGGGCAACCTGACTTACGACAGCATCAGGCCGTATCTGAAGGCCAATTGCTTCAAGTGCCACTCAGGCGACCATCAAAAGGGTGGCCTCCTGTTAGACACCTATGCTGGCCTAATGAAAGGCGGCAATGACGGAGCCGTCATCAAAAAGGGAGACGGCGAAGCTAGCATGCTGATCAATTGCTTGCGCGGAACGATCAAGCCGCGAATGCCACGCATGGCTGACCCGCTGCCCGATGCCGACATCAAGAAGCTTTCGGATTGGATCAAGCAAGGCGTTAAGGAAAAGGCGATCAAGGCAAAATAGGCTAATCAAGCTTGCCTCCCTAAATACAAAGGCCCGGGCTGCGCCACTCTCGCTAGCTAGTTTTCAAGCAGGAATGCGAGGATTTGATGTTGAGCCGTTTGCGAATTTTCAAACGTCCAGCATAATGAATACGTATTCGACCTCGAACGTGCTGAATCTGATTGCGAATTTGGACCGGTAACACCGGCCCAATATATTCGTCATTATCTATATAGAAGGCACTATCGTAGTCAATGAACTCAGCGGTGAGTTCGTTGCTGCAATCGGAGCAAATGTTCCTGGTTGAAACTGGGTTCTAACGATTGGACCTGGTGGGCCGTTTGAGAGCGACCGAAGATGTTCGCGAGTTTCGCAAATATTAGGTCGTTTTTTTATGTGGCATAGCTTGGAAGATTGGCAACTGACCCAGTTGCGAAAATTAGCAACGCTCGATCAGGAGCGTGCTGAAACAGTTCTCAACACCGTGTGGAGTTCGTATCCTGGACTCTTTGAGCAGGTGTCCCTTTCTGCCGTCGATCAAAATGAACTCGCGATTGACCGTTGCGCGGAGTTGCTTGAGCTTGATAAGGATGAAGTCGTCTTTCGACTTACCCAATTCCGAAAGGCTGCAGCCCGCTTAACGAGCGTTGCCATAGTCCATGAGGCCGGTAAGGACGCCAAAATTGCAAGCGGCAATGTGTCTGTCTGGGAAGTTATTCGCGAGTATCGCAAGATTGGATCGGTTGAGCGTTTGGTTGAGGCTTTCCCCTCCCTTTCAACAGCAGAGCTGGCGGCAGCTTTGAAATATGCCGCACAGCATCCTGATGAGATCGAAGAGCAGATCAGCCGCTACGAGGAGACTCTCACGCGCAGGCGGAACGAGTACCCGTTCTCCAAGATTGGCTAACAATTGGCGCTTCCGCGAACCTCGCTTAAGTTCGCCTGGCCATGCTCCTTCATGAGGTCA
>JBBQMJ010000225.1:0-6059 GCA_038328815.1 Fimbriimonadales bacterium
TGGGTCAGCGGGGCCGCCTCTAGCACGCCTTTGACGATCTCGCGCGGGGCTTCATCACCACCCATCGCGTCCACGGCAATATTCAAGATCCGGCTTCCTCTTCCTTGATCAGACTGGTGAGTCCTTTCAATCTTGGGTCTACCGCCTGAGGTTTTGCGGCTTCAATCGCAGCGGCAATAGGGCAGGGCCCATCCCAACCGAATTCGCACAAGGGCTGCATGGGCATCTCCAAGAGAAGACCCTGCCGGATAAGCGCTTCCACGATGAGGTTGTTTTCCTCAAACATCTCAAACGGCTCATCCGCAGCCACCCTTGCAAAATCTTGAGCGCCATAGCTGCTCGGAACGCCTTCGACAGGAAATTGCTCGTCGATTTCGAACTCAATATCCTTCTCAATCGCTGAAGAGCAGCGGGCGCACTCCATGACGGCACGCGTCTGGAACTTGCCGGTGATGAGGAGGACGTTGCCTGTGCTCACGGCTTCAAGATAGCCTTCGAGGGGTTTTACGAGGTCGATCTCTGCTTCTTCAGGAAGCTCGGTAGATATATCAACCGCGACCTTGCGACCAGGATGCTGTAGGACGTCGTTCAGGTCGAGCAGATCGTCCCGTTTCATGGTGAGGTCGGCATTGTACCTGTTAGGGGCGCGTTGCTTGGCTTTGCATGGCTTGGCATTGCTTTGCGTCTTGCGGATTCTCCGACCCGTCACCCCGTCACCTTTCACCTTTCACGGCGCGAAGCGCCCTTCATCGGGTTTAATCTCCCCCGGAGAGGTCGCATAGTGGTCTAGTGCGCCGCACTCGAAATGCGGTGAGGCGCAAGTCTCCGTGGGTTCGAATCCCACCCTCTCCGCCACTTTTTCTTGAATAGGCCGTAGGAATCGCCCTTGATCCGGCGTGGCACCTAGAAACCCCTGATCATCAAGTACATCGCAACAAAGAATGCGGCCACTGGGTAGCCCAGATACGGCCAGATGGCAACAGGCGTGGAACGCGCCCGAGCGGCCAACGCAAGCGAGAAAATGAAGCCCATAACAAGCGAACCAACCGCGACGAGAGCCGCGACCCCGAGGAAGGCAACACCAAGTCCCCACCCTCCTCCGGCATGATTAGCTTGATCAGCGCCGCTCATTGAAATGAAGGCAATGTAGATGAGGCCAGCACCGATCAGTAGCGCTGAGCAGAAGCCTAGCAGCATCGCCCCCACAACCTTCGCAGCCATCCGGGGATTCTACACAAGTTGCCCTAGTCGCCAGAAATCCGGCCACGCACTAGTTCTCAGGTAAGCCAAACATCGGCGTTCGATCTCTAGGATTGAATCTTAAGCCAGTCGCAGCTGACGTTGCCCTTCTCTTTCCGCGCCTTCAGCTTAGCGTTCGTCTGCAGCGTGTAGCTATGCCAGACCTTCTCGCCATTTTCTCGAAAGCCCAGGACTTTGCCGTTAATGGCCCATATGCCACGCCCGCCATTTGATTCCGTGGTCGCTTTGCCTGAAGAACTATTGCCGTAGGCCACAAATGTATGGTCGCTAAGCACCTTGAGTCGCAGAGACTGGTTGCTCGCCTTCCCGCCCGATCCCTTGTAGAGCCCGACGATCTGGGACTCCATAATGAGCGCCGAGGCAGGAACGGTCTGCGTGCGATAGCGAGCATGAGAATTCTGAGGCTGGAATGTGTTTGCTTTGGGCAGCTTCTGGGCGTGTGCCTGCTTGAACTTGATCTTCTTGGCAGGTTGGTTGGGATTTTGCGCGAACACACAGGTGGCCAGCATGAGCGCCATGAGGGAAACGGCATAAGACTTAAGCATCACAAACCTCTAGCAAGCTTGAACGGGATTTGGCGTCCGGAGTTCACCAGTTCCGAGGATAATGGCCTGGTGCAAGCTATCGATCACGAAGAAGCTGTCGCGGAGCTCTTAGACCTCTGGATATCCCGGCCACGCGCCCACTGCGCCGTTCCAACCGGTACATTTCATGAAGAGCCAGATTGCATGTGGTACGAGACCGCGATTAACTTTCCTGTCTATAACGGCGTTTTCATCCAGCGGTTTACCGAAGAATCGGCAGATCGACGAATTCAAGAGTTGTCCGAGACGTTGCGTAAAAAGGGAAATGACTTCGTATGGCTGCTGCTTCCAGGCGCTACACCAGCCGACATGGACCGCCGCGTTGTTGCCGCCGGCGCTACCCATAGAGCAGAACTGAACGGCATGGCGATCTGCCTTAACGATCTGGCCCCCGCGCCCTCTCTGCCATCAGGAGTTGAGATTGTTGAGGCTAAAGATGAAGCCGCGATCATTGAGTACGCGAAAATCTATCCGCTCCTATTCAATGCGCCCGTCGAAACCTGGATACAGGGCGTCATCGACACCGAAGTAGGGCTATTTCGCTCCGGTCAAGCCTTCTACCGGTACTACCTCGCCATTGAAAATGGCAACGCAATCGCCGCCGCAAGCACCTGCGTCCACGGCAAGTGGGCCGGCCTCGAGACCCTACTCACCCTTCCAGAAGCAAGAAACCGAGGCATCGGCTGTGCCCTAGCAAGCCACGCTCTACTACTGGACGGCGAAAACGGCTGCACAAAGGCGTCGCTATGGGCCGGGCCAGGAGCGGACGGGCTATACAAACGCATGGGCTTTCAGTACGTGGCCAAAGCCAACGCCTACACCATGTGAGTCATAATCGCCTCCGGAGTCAAACTGGACTCCTGGAGGTCCCCATGTCAAACAAGAACAGAAATCTCCGCGAAGTCGACCTCGAATCCTTTTGCTTTTGAGCCAATAGCCAAGCGGCGGCAAGGATTCCCCTCCGAAACGAACGTCAAACGTGGCGTCCGCATTGTGCATGGCGATAAGTGGCTGGACGAAAAACTCGGCCGGCAGGACCCTTGCCCATGCGGAAGCGGGAGGCGTTTTTAGCTCGTGCTGCATGCGGGACGGGCTATTTGATGGCAGCAATCGCCATCAATACTTTTAGGGAGTGAGTTTCTGACTCTCCGCCAAAACCGAACGGGCCCTGGCACTACTGGCCAGGGCCCGATTTCAACTTTGACGAAGCGTTACTTGCTTTGTCGTCGCCGGCGCAGCAGAGCCATGCCGCCGAGAGCGAGTGCAGCCATCGATGCTGGTTCCGGAACGACGTTCACGGCATAGTCCGAGAAGGCAATCTCCGTAGCACCTGTTGGCAATTGGAACGTAGCCTGTATCTGCGGCATAAAATCGGGCGAGCCTGGGTTGAAATCGTAGAGGCCAACCGGCATACCACCCGAATATCCGTAGTTCCCAGGACCGCCAGCGTAATCATATATGGCGCCGGTATAGGTGCCAAAACCCGACCAGGCTGCTAGCGAAGGATCGACTGCGTTGGAGCCATTGAATCCTGCAGTGAAGCCGGCATTGAATGGAAACCAGATTTGATTTAAGAACAAGAATTGTTCACCCGCGCCCGCGGTTATGGTTCCGTTGATTGTAAAGGCGCCAACGTTTGGGGCCACCGTCGTTACCGGATTCAAACTGATAGAAAGCGCGTTAGCCGAGACGGCCGCGCAAACCGTAGCGATACTCAAAATTAACTTCATAAACCCTCCACCCTAGGCGATGATTGAGTTCGCCCCAACTCCAGTCCAACGCATCGCGCACGAACCAATCGCACGCCACTTGCCAAACGCAGCAAATGAAATGTCTCATTGCCGTTATGTATTGACCTCGGCAGTGTTGTTTGTGACAACGTTTTTTGTTTTTCTAGGAGATCCCTGGCTATGCGGCAGGGGGCGGCGGTCCTAGCGCTTGCTGCTTGCGGGACGGTTATTTCTGGTTGCTAGACGAAAAATGTCAAACCGGTGCGATGAATCGCCGCGCCACGTCTTTCATTTGCTCGCCGCTTTTGGAACGCGAGTCCTGTATTGGAGGCATGAAATGAGGACTAGACTGGCAATTGGGATTTCGGCCCTGGCGATTGCGCCCGCATCATTGGCTTTAGCACAGCTTGCGGCTGACAACAAAATCGTCGTCAACGGCAAGGCCGTTCAGGGCCACGCCAAGATGATCGGCGACCAGCTCTACATCCCGGCTTCTGCGCTTAAGGCCGCAGGCGCGGCGGTGGCTGTCACAGACACTAAGGTTACGATCACCTGGAGCGCAGCTGGTGGCGCCAACCAAACCGCCGCGCTTGAAGGCGGGGTTGGCGATTCCCTGTTCAACGGAATCTGGCGAATCAAGGTCGAATCGGTGGATGCGTTTAAGGAGGACGATAGGTCGGGTTGGAAGGTCAAAGTAGAGCTTCGGAACGGCAGCAAGTTCGACAATCTCTCCCTTTCCGGAAGCGGCTTCGACTCGCTCCAGATGTACATGGACGATGGCAATCCGCTCGGCGTTTACAACAGCAACGACCTAATCACACCCGGCCTTCTCCAAGGCGCGCCGCTTGAGGTCACGCTGGTGTTTTACGATGAAGTTGGTGGCCGCAAACCGGATCGCTTGATCCTGAAGCTAGAGCCAAACGCAGAAACCAAGAGCTACCTGCACGGTTCGGGCGCCGATTACTCGACGCCGAATCCAAGCTTTAGAGTCAACTTGAAGCCGAAAGGCTATGGAACGTAGGTCAGGCGAATACGCTCGGGGAATCGCTCCACTGTCCAAGTGTGCGGTTCCTCGTTCCAATGGGCATCCAGCCGTCCTGCCTTTCCGGCAGGCACGCCTCGGTACATTCCAGCTAGCAGCTCAATTCTCCGTATTGCCGCCTCGGCTTGCTCCGCTGGAAGGTGTCCAGTCTGCTTTCCGTCGTAGAGAATCAGCGCCGTTTCCTTACCAAACTCAAGATCAATGACCTGGACTTTCGATGTAATCGCGTGCATCAAAACATTGTCGACGATCCCTATGGCAAGGCTCATATCGGTTGGTTCATCGACTTCCGAGGCGTACTTAAAGGCTCGATCGTATGGGTAGAACTGCACGGCTGATTATGAGCCGACGGCCAGACTCTGGTAGCATCGCGCCTGTTGGATCAGATTCAGCCCGACCCGCCGGCTCCGCCTCCTGTCAACACACGGATAGTTTCGGCGGAGATTCTTATCGTGCTAGCCGCCTTTTGGCTGCCACTAGCAGTTACCGGCCTCGATCAGTACCTATCCTTCCCCGTTCAATCGGATTACTCCGGCCACGTCCTTGGCATGTCGGCATTCGCGCTTGTCCGGATAGGAGCTTCCCTTGCCATCGGCCTAATCATCTGGAAGTCTGGTGGCAACTTGGTTCGCTTCGGGTTTAAGTGGTTCCAAGGACTCGACATCCTATCGAGCTTCTTGATCCTGGTCCTGCTATTCGCTGCCTCATACGCTGGTGCCTACATCTTTGCTTGGACCAGTCATTGGCGAGGGGCTCACTTGCCCTTTACCTTGACGCACGGCATGAGCTTCCTTTCGGTCGTGCCTGTGATCGCCGCGGGGGTGTTTTTCGAAGAAGTCCTTTTTAGGTCCTACCTCTGCACAAGACTCGCCGATCTTGCCTGGCAGGACCTTGGCATCGGTCTGGTATCAATCACCCTTTTCACCCTGCCGCATGTGTACCAAGGATGGGGTGCGTTGCCTGTCGTGTTCATGCTCGGTAGCGTGTTGACCTACAGCTTTATGAAGACAAAGTCGATCTGGCCCGTCTTTCTTGGACATCTGGTGTACGACCTGATTCTCATCTACTTAGCATCCAAGCGCTAACCCGAAACTTGCTTGTAGATCAGATAGATGTTTAGCGTCGCGATCACGACGGCGATGGACCAGCCGAGCGTCTTGGTCCCGACCTTGTTCACAAACGGCCCCATCTTCTCGCTGTCCGATGTGAAATGGATCAAGGGAATTACCGCGAACGACAACTGCGCCGAGAGGACCACCTGGCTCAAAATCAGCAGACTCACAATCCCCTTCTCACCAGACAACCACACGACGCCAATCGCGGGGACGATGGCGATGCCTCGGGAGATTAGTCGCCGCGCCCACGGCTTGATCTTGGTATGAAGAAAGCCCTCAAGAATAATTTGGCCGGCCAACGTTCCCGTGAGCGTCGAATTCTGGCCGG
>JBBQMJ010000226.1:0-6056 GCA_038328815.1 Fimbriimonadales bacterium
GCGGGCCGCCGTACACCCAACCCGTGTAAATCTGGCAAAGGGTCGCGCCACTCGCAATTCGATCATAGAGATCGTCCCCATTCATAATCCCACCCACTCCAATCAATACGACCCGCTTGTCGCATGACAAGTAAAGGTGCCTTATGAACTGGTTGGCTACATTCCGTAGAGGTTTGCCGGACAAACCACCTGTTTCATCGACCTTCGTCAGAAGACCCGCGCGCCCGATGGTCGTGTTCGTCGCGACGATGCCAGCAATCTGGGTTTCGTGGACCAATCCAATGATCTCATCGAGGGCGCCAAAATCCATGTCCGGAGCGATTTTGACTAGTAAAGGGCGCTCTGAATCGATCTCCTTCAACGTGTTGATGATTTCTGCGAGGTGGCTCCGAACCTGAAGCTCTCTTAGGCCCGGGGTATTTGGCGAAGACACGTTGATGACGAAGTAGTTGCCGTAGCGGTGAACAAGGCCGTAGCTCACGCCGTAGTCCTTGGCAGCGTCTTCAACGGGCGTAACTTTAGACTTCCCAAGATTGATCCCGAGTGGTATTTGGGGTTTGGACTCCGCAATGTGCATGGCAATCGCTCGAGCGCCATCATTGTTGAACCCGAGCCTATTGATAAGCGCCTGATCCTTTGGAAGCCTGAAAAGACGCGGCTTTTTGTTTCCAGACTGTGCCTTGGCGGTGATGGTGCCAACCTCAACAAACCCAAACCCAAGCTGATGCCATTGGTTCAGCGCTACGGCGTTCTTGTCAAAGCCGGCGGCAAGCCCTAGAGGGTTGGCAAAAGTGGTTCCAAAAACCGTCTGCTTGAGGGCTGGGTGCTCAAAACATTTAACTTTAAGCAAGCCGCTCTTAAGAAGACTCATCGCGGCCTCATGTGCCTTTTCGGGATCGAATTGAAACAGGGTCGGTTTCAAAATCGAATCGTACAGGCCCATCGCTCGAATATTATGGCTTTCCGGGCACGTTCAACACTCCTTTTGGCGCGGTAGTTACCTTACGAAAGAGATTTCATCCATTATTATGGGTGAGCGTACGGCTCGATGAGTCGTAGAAACACAAGCAATGGGCGCAACCGTGCAAACCCAAGGCCTCGAACAAGCATTGAAGGAGCTCCAGAAACAAGCTCCCGATGCGCCATTCTTGGCGCTAGGCCAAACCGTATTCTGGGACGAACCGATGAAGGGTGGAATCGCAGCCGCCTCCAACCGGCTAGGTTACAAGCGCACGTTCGTGGCAGGCGTGCACGACACCGATTATTTCGCCAAGCTACCTGCCGGGCAACACGCCAAAGGCCGCTTCAAGTCATTCCCCCATAACGACACGACAACGCGCGGTCTCTGGAGCGCCGCTGGAGAATTTTCCGCGCTTTTCGGATCTGAAACCGTTGTTACTCGAGAGTTACTTGCATCTGGTGGATTGAACATCGCCAGGCTCGGTAAGAAGAGACCGGATTTCTTGGATGAAGCCAGCGAGGCATGGGGCTGGCGCGGCATTGTCAGTCTAGAAGATCACGCGCCGATTACGGCGCAGGTCCCGACTAAGCAGCTCCTTCACGAGCTCAAGGCGACGTTTGACTGGGCACTCGATGAGTCCCTCTGTTGTATTGGCGGCCAGGGTCATGAAGAAGCCGAGACCCTGGCCGACCAACTCCGCACCATGCTTTGCGACGAGGCCGAAGCGGGCGGCTCGGTTTCCGATTTTTACAAGCGGCTCCTCCTTAAGCTTTATAACTTCACCGTGGGTCGGGACATAGAAATTCAAGCGACCACCACATCGGATCTCCTCAAGCTAAACGCCTCAACCAGCGCCCTTCCACGATTTGAGCTCCTCAAGCTCTTTGTTGAGCCGTCAACGCGAGATCTGGCGATCGACGCCTACAACGAAGCAATTCAAGGCTCTGGGCTCTATGAAATGTCGCGCTTCGGAGTTGGAGCTATTCCGTTTGACCTAGTGATTCCTGGCAAAGGTCGCGGCACTATCCGAATTGGTACACGTGGAATCGTCGTCATGACGGCCAAACCTGAGTTCATCAGCATTCCAGCCAAGCAGCCGTTGAAGACTTTTGACGACTTCGTGCGCCTGATCACAGGCAAATTCGGCGACGAATGCACCGTGGTAGGTAAAGCGGTGACGCTCATTGGCATGCTCGCCAGAGAATTCGTTTTCGTCTTCCACGAAGGTGCGAGCTCTTACGTCACGCGCAGCCGCAAGATGCATCAAGCTCTAGCACGACTGGGTCACCCACTCGCGCTCAATCCTATTCTTCGTGTCAAGTACGACGCTTGGACGGCGTTGCAGGTCTCCTGCTCGTGGCTCAGGCTTCCTGAGCCGTTCCAGCGTCCCTTCGGTACGGAGGAGCTGTGTGCCCCGAGCTTTGCTGGTAGGTGGAAGCAGGTCGTGGAAGAGCAGGAGGAACTACTTGCGAAGCTAGGAACACTGAGGCGCCCCGTGGATCTCATCAATTATCTGGGTAGGTCGGTAGGGGGCTCGTGGAACGCACTCGCCCGCGAGTTTGATACCCTGCACGAGCGGTTAGTCGGCTTGAAATCCGGCATTGAACAGCTCCGATCTGACCGGCAAGAGCTGTATTCAGAGCTAAAATCGCTCAAAGCAAGGCGGGTTGAACTTGAGCGGGCGAAGGGCGACCACTTCCGGGCCGCGATCTTTGAGAAGACTCCAAGCAAAGAGGACCTTGAAGAACGTCAAGGCAGAATTGCTGAGGTGGACCTGGTCGTGCACAAGATTGCCGCCCTGCACAACTCCGTTGCTGCCTCGCTCCACGCTCAAAATGAACTTGTCACCGCTCCAGATGTTCTCAAAGTGCATGAGTCGCGGCGTCAGATTGAACTTGAAGTTGAACTTAAGAGACTGCGGCTCATTCGCCAAGCAGTCACGACTGCTCGCGGTTTACAACGCGCCAACCATCGCCCCAGTGCCTGGTGGTTCAACCTGGTTTGCCCTGACGGCCTATGGTTCCGCGAGACGATCGACACCGCTACGTGCTATCTTGAACCCCTAATTTAGATGACCATCGATTTTGTCAAAACGCAATCGGTCGGAAATGACTTCGTGCTTGTCCACGATGCCGACATTCAGAAACTTCTCGACTTAAACAGTCCTGCTCCTTTGACTGGTGGAGTCGCTGTCGCAACGAAGCCAGCTCTGACCGTCGACCAACTACTTGTGCAGCTTGCCATTAAGGCTTCCGAGCGCAATTTCGGCATCGGGTCGGATGGATTGCTTGTGCTCGGAAAGCAGGGCGGGGACATCACCCTCAGGATGTTCAATCCGGACGGCACAGAAGATTTTTGCGGAAATGGCCTGCGGTGCGCGGCTATTTGCGCCGCTAATGAAGGGCTCGTAACCACACCCAGCTTTGTCATTGTTCACCGCGGGGAGAGAATTGAAACCGAACTGCTCGGAGACAATCGGGTCAGGACAAAGCTAGGCAAGGCCGACTACACGCCTGCTAAAGTCCCCGTCATCAGTCCGCGTGAGCTTTTCAAGGAAACCGTCTGGAGTGGAATGATTGACGGCATGCCTTTGAGCTTTTTTGGCAGCGCCTTGACAACCGGCAGCACGCACGTTGTCATTCCGACCGTTTCGTTCCCCGATGACGACAGCTTTGCCTCAATCAGCTCTACGATCGAGAAGGATGAGCATTACCCTCAGCACACGAGCGTGATCTGGGCGAAGGAAGTCGAGCCCATGCATCTCAAGATTCGGATTTGGGAACGCGGCGCCGGTGAGACGTTGGGCTGCGGAACTGGCAGTTCGGCCGCCGCTGCGGACCTATTGCGACGTCGCAGCAAGGGTGGCACTGTGCAAGTCGATAACCCAGGTGGCACGATCGCCGTCACGATGGAATCGTGGGATGCTCCCATTACCGCAGAAGGCGAGGCGACGATCGTTTATCGGGGCACTTACCAATTGAACCTGGGCTCTTAACGGCGTCCCAGTAAATCCACGGGTCATCCGCAGTACAATGGACTTCAGATGGAGGCCGATGCTGGGCTGCTGCTAGGAATCAGCGTGTTGCTGATACTTGGCAATGCATTCTTTGTTGCCGTCGAATACGCCCTCATCAGCTCTCGCCGCAGCAGTATTGAGGCCCTAACACGCAAAAGCAATCGTGGAAACGCGCATCGGTTGCTGAGTGCGATTGACGACATTGCTCCGTTCGTCGCTGCCTGCCAAATCGCCATTACGATGCTTGGAATTGGCGTCGGTTCGGTCACCGAGCCCTACGTAACGCACCTGCTGACCGAAGCCTTCAAACATAACATCGACCCAAGAGTTGGGTACGCGGTATCGTTCATCTTGGTCGCCTTCATCCTGGTTGTGGTGGGCGAGCTCTTTCCCAAGTATCTGGTTCTCAACGGCGCGGAACGCATTGCTCTCAAAACGATTCGGCCTCTTGAAGTCTGTGTGGTGCTATTCAAGCCCCTTATATGGCTGAGCCAAGCTGCCACCGGACTCCTGCTGAAGCCGTTCGGCATCAACATGGATGAGCAGAGCAAAGAGGTCGTTCCTAAGGACGAGCTTCTAATGCTCGTTAGGGCGGGCGGGGTCGAAGGCGTGCTTGATGTCCGTCATGCTGAAATGGTCACGCGGGCGTTGCGGATCGACCAACTAGACGCCCGCGATATCATGGTCCACCGCCTGGATATCAAATGGCTCGATGTCTCGTTGTCGCGAGACGAACTCCTGACTCGCCTAAGGAAGATTCCCTTCACTAGACTTCCCGTGTGTAAGGGCGACATCGACGAGCTCGTTGGCGTCGTCTACCTGCATGACGTGGTTCGTCACATGGACGACAAAGACTTTTCGCTCGAGAAGATTTTGCGGCCCGCCGTTGCTATCCCCGAGAACCTCCCAATGGGCCGCATTGTTGGCCAGATGCGCGATAACAAGATTCAGATGCTGATCGTGATGGATGAGTACGGCGGCACGAGCGGATTGATTACTTTGGAAGATGTCATCGAGGAGGTCTTTGGTGAGTTGGAAGATCGAATCCAGAGCGAGCGGCCAACAATTGAGGTGCTTTCCGGAGGCCGTATCTCGGCTAAGGCAGACATTCGCGTTGACGAGCTTCTCAGCCATCTGGGTCGCGATCCTGGCGCAGAGCCTGATACGGATACGTTGGCGACAGTCATCGTTAATTCCCTTGGGCGCGTTCCAAGGCCCGGCGACAGTGTCACGACGCCCATCGGAAAGCTGAGGGTGGAAAACATGGCGCGGCGCAGAATTACTCGCGTCTCAGTTCAACTGGCGGCAGAATCAACCGGCGTCGAAGACGCGTAGTGCATCTTCAGCCGGACGGCGATCGCTACTGCATGATCCGCGACGTGCTCCAGTGCGTGAAAGGCCTCTATCGCGCGAACTAGCTGCTTGGTGTTTTCGGGCGTTGCCTTAATCAGGTCAAACACTTTGTTTCGGGCATCGCCGTACTTCTGATCGATCGCCTTGTCACCGTCGATAATCTGCTGGGCAATTTCGTCTGAGTAATCGCTGTAGCAACGGATCGAAGCCGCGAACGAAAGACGCACTAGTTCGCCCATTTCCATCAAGTCGACTTTAAGCTCAAAGGGGAAGAATCCAGAAAGCTTGGTAGCCCTTCGAGCTAGCTTAACCGCGTCGTCACCAACTTTTTCAATCTCGCCGATAATGCCAATCGTCGCGACAAGCATCCGAAGATCCGTCGCGACCGGAGCTTCCTGCATCACAATTAAGACGGTCTCGTTTAAGGTCTGACGCTCAAGGGAATCGACACTATCGTCTGCGACAACTACTTTCTGAGCAAGCTCGACGCTACCGGTAAGAGTTGCTTCGACCGCCATTCGAACCATTTCATTGGCGTGTCCTCCCATCGTGATGATCGAAGATCTCACGTTTTGAAGCTTTTCACCGTAATGCGTTCGAAATGCCATTTGGAATTAGATGATCGGTCGAAAACTCCGCATCTTCAATTGTTATTAATACGCTTTCAGATGCGTCGTGACCTGAACCCAATAATAACTTTGAAGCTAGGAGCAATATTATGAGACG